>JALWSA010000039.1 GCA_026993805.1 Thermotogaceae bacterium
TCTCAACGAGCCCTGCTCTTTCGTAAAACTGCGCTATCCTTGAGGATAGATAAGCCGGATAGCCTTCTTCTGCGGGAATCTCTTCGAGCCTTCCCGAAAGTTCCCTTAAAGCTTCCGCCCACCTTGAAGTCGAATCGGCCATTATGGCCACATGATACCCCATATCCCTGAAGTACTCGGCTATCGTTATTCCGGTGTAGATGCTCGCTTCTCTCGCAGAAACAGGCATGTTCGAAGTGTTGGCGATCAGTATCGTTCTGTCCATGAGCGGCCTGCCGGTTCTCGGGTCCTTCAACTCTGGGAACTCCTTCAAAACTTCCGTCATCTCGTTTCCTCTTTCACCGCATCCTATGTAGACTATGACATCGGCGTCCGCCCACTTCGCGAGCTGGTGCTGTAGCATCGTCTTCCCGGTACCAAAACCACCGGGTATCGCTGCCGTTCCGCCCTTCGCAATCGGGAAGAATGTGTCTATAACTCTCTGGCCGGTTATGAGCGGAATCTCAGAAGGTTTTCTCCTTTTAACAGGCCTTGGAACCCTGACCGGCCAGACCTGATACATCCCAAGAGTCCTTCCATCTTCAAAAACGAGAAGGACATCGTCTATCGTGTACTCGCTCTTGGTGTTGACTTCCTTCACCTTCCCGCTAACATCTGGCGGAACCAGAAGTTTATGGACTATCCCGCGCTCCTGAACCTGTGCGTAGACTTCCCCGGGCCTTACCTGGTCTCCTACCTTTTTTAGAATCTCGACTTGCCACCTCGCATCCTTGGGAAGCGGGAAAGCATCTATTCCGCGCTCTATGAACGGTCCTTTCGAAAGCTCTTCAACGGCCTTTAGCGGCCTTTGTATTCCATCGTAGATATTTCCTATCATTCCCGGTCCCAGGATAACGGAGAGCGGCCTTCCGCTCCCTTCAACGGGCTCGCCTATCTTAAGACCGGAAGTCTCTTCGTACACCTGGATGGTGGCGTTATCGCCATTAAGCCCTATTACTTCACCAACGATCTTCTTCTCACCAACTCTGACCATTTCGTTCATCAAAAAGCTTCCGCCCTTGGCGACAACAACGGGACCGTTTATCTTGACGACCTTGGCCTTCATCTCATCTCACCAACCTTTTTCTCCACCACATCGTAAATTTCTTTCTCAAGACTTCTTATGAAATCTCCGAGCGAAACTACCACCCTTAGCCTGCTTTTCTTTCCCTTCAAAACAAAGCCGTCTTCTATGCTTTCATCGACGAGTATCTTTCCCTTGTACATCTCCTGCAAGATCTGACGGTCTTTCTCCGAGCAAACGAGATCGAACTCTTCGTCCATCTCTCTCGATGCCTGCTCGTACATCTTTCGCAAAACCTTCTTTCGGAGCTCTTCGTCCTGCTTTAGCACTTCCACCATGGCATCCTTTAGCATCTTCACCATGCGCCCCTTTATCTCAAGCTTTGCCCTTCTCAGCAGCTCCTGTTGCTCAAGCTCATACTTTCTCTGAAGCTCCTGTTTCCTTTTCTCTTCAAACTCCATGAGTGCTTTCATCTTTTCTTCGTATTCTCTTTTCAGCTCGCTCAGCCTTTGCTCGTGCTCTTCCTTCAAAATCGCGTGAAGGTCTGTCTTTTCCCTTTCTTTGGCTTTCTCTATTATCTGAAAAAGTCTTTCAACCTTCTCTTCCATCTATCTTCACCCCGATCGCTTCTTCCACATACCTCGTTATGAAGTTCTTATCGCCCTTCCAGCCATGTCTGTCCGGAATGACGAAGAGAAGCGGCAGCCCCTTGCTCAGCTTTATTCTCTGGACTTCTTCCGGAATTAGCTCTGCGATCTTTTGAGTAACAAGGAGTATCCCAACGGAAGAGTCCTTCAACACTCCTTCAAGGACTTTAAGGACTTCTTCCCTTTCGTGAACCACGACACCCTTTATCCCGGCGAGTCTCAACCCTATCTGGGTGTCGATGTTATCGCTTATAAGGAAGAATCTCATTCAGACCCTCCCGAATATCATTATCGATATGACGAGCCCGTATATCGCGACCCCTTCGGCCAGTCCGACGAATATGAGAGACCTTCCGAGCATTCTCGGATCTTCGCTTATCGCTCCTATAGCCGCAGAACCCGTAAGCCCAACGGCTATTCCGGCACCTAAAGCCGCAAGACCCGTTGAAAGCGCAACGCCTATCATCGCGTTTCCGTTCACTTGCTTCTCACCGTCCGCGGTCTGAGCGAAAAGAGCAGCAGGTGAAAGGATCATGCCTATCATAAGAAGAAGGGCGCTAAAGGTCACCACTTTTTTGAAAACTTCGAGTGCGTCTTTTCTCGTTGAATTTCTGTATTTGACTGCGAATATGAACGGGAGTGCCACCGCCACAAACGCTACCGCCGCTCCTATCATCATTTCACCTCCCAGTTGTATGTTACCGGCTTGAATTCTCTCCCATCTCCGGAATAAAACTTACTGAAGAACTCGTAGAACTCAAGCCTGATCGCCTGTATGAAGACGACCAGACCTTCAAGGAATATCAAAAGCAAGTTTCCCAGAAGGAGCGCCATGAACTTTCCAAACGGGCTCGATGACATCTTCGCCATCGTGTAAAAAGCGATGAAAAGCCCGGCGTGATTCATAGCAAAAGCGCCAAGCCTGATGAAAGAAAGGGTGTTGGAAAAGAACGCTATGAGCTTGTCGAATGTCTCGAAAACTCCAAGGACAATCCTTTCTCCAAGACTTCCTTCACCGAATATCACTTCGTAAAGGAACATCATGAAAATGAAGCCAAGCGAAAGGAATATCAAAGCCGGGAACGGAAAGAGCGGCTTTCCGTAGGTCATGTCCCAGAAAATGTCGGTAATAACGGTCAGATAAAGCCCGAGCCCAGAAATGCCGTTTGGATCGAATATGACCTGCTTTGCTTCAGATCTCTTTATCCTGTTTATGAGATTCAAAACCATTCCGAAAACGATCAAAAACGCTCCTATGATGATCGACAATCCCAAGAACAAAAAGATGCTCTCCATAGGCCTTGCAAAGAGCGGCTTTAATACATCAAAACCAAAGACGCTCCCGTACAAAAACCCGAAGATGGCAGAAGATATCCCAGCAAGGCTCATTATGTACCAGAGATCAGACTTCGTTTTGCGAAAGAGAAGATATGCAAGGAGAGAGATCACAAGCCCATGTCCCACATCTCCGAACATCATCCCGTAAAAGAAAAGGAACAAAAACGAGATTATCGGCGTAGGGTCTATCTCGTCGCTCCTTGGAATCCCGTACATCTTCGTGAGCATCTCAAACGGTCTTATGAACTTCGGATTTCTCAAAAGCGTAGGAGCAGGTCCTTTCATTTTGACATCTTCAAAAAGAAGTATATCCCCCGACTCTTCGAGATTTCGCAGCATCTTTAAACCCTTTGGGGTGACCCAGCCCTTTAAAACGACAAACTCTTGTGTGTGGCCTATCTTTCTCATGAAATCGTAAACATGCTTTAAAACGAATATCTCGCTGTAGTATTCCTTGAGAAACCTTGCGTTCTCGTAAAAGAGCTCCCTTTTCCGCAGCTCAAGCTCTTTCTTTCTGTATTCCAAAACTTTGAGTCTGTCGTTTAGAAACGCAAGCCTGTCGGCGGGATAGTCCATGACATTTGGAAGCTCAAGGACTTCGGCAGACGCGCTTTTGAAGACTTCCGTGACCTTATCCTCAATGGAAGGTGGATAAAGTGAGAGAAAGAAAAGTGCCTGATCCGTCGATAGAGTCTGAAAGACGCACACGGGAAGATTTTCAAAAGAAGCAAGGAGCCTTGGATAGTAATCAGGATGGATCTTGCAAAGCCTTGCCTTTAAAAATCTCATTTTGTGAAGCTCCTCGAGTCTTATCTTGAGATTTGCAAGCGGGGCTATGGCTTCTGATTCTCTTTCTATCTGCGCTATTTCGCTTTCTATCTCCTGCTCTTCGCGGTCTATCTCTTTCATCTTCTCCAGAATAGACTTTGAAAAACTATCGACGCTCTCTCTGTCAAGGACGAAGGGAAGTTCCAGGGAATAAGGATCCACTTTTGGAAATTCACCGGCAGCGCTGTAGAGCTCTTTCATCACATTTAAGAGCTCATCGTAGGGGTTTTCATCGTATCTGCGAAATCCTTCGAGCTCTTCTACTTCGAAGCTCTCACTATCAAGGATTATCTTCGCAAGTCTTTCAGCTTCAGAGCGCGGAGCGACTATTCCCACAGCCCAGAGCTTTTCATGCATTTATACCACCCCTAATGAAATACCGCTCCGCTTCTTCCACATCCAGTTTGTATCGAACCGTCTCTATGGCAGTTACCAGATCCTTTATCTCGTATTCAAGGACATGGATGTAGCCCGCGAGCATAGCAAATCCATCCCCACTCGATCTTAGGAGCTTTTTCGCCTGTCTGTAAAGGTACTTTTCCATCGCGCGCTCAAGCAGATATTCGCTCCTTCCTTCACGGGCGGTTGCAAAAACCCCGCGGTAGGGAGTCCTGTCCATCAAGTTCAAAAAGTCTTCCTGCGAGTTTGCTTCTGAGAGCTTCGAGAGAACATCTCTTCTAAGATGAAGTCCCAAGGGAATTATCATGTTGAGTGAAGTTTCGGGAGAGAGCTTGAAGAGTATTCTGCTTCTGAAAATCCAGAGCGCGTTCATAAGGTCTATTTGCTTTTTCAAAAACAGAAGGACCGCCTTCGAGCCGACCCTTCTCAAGAGCTTGTGAAGTTTTGTGAAATACCAAAAGTCAAGCGCATTTTCCATCTGATTCAAGTATCCCGTCTCTTTGTAGTGAAAGAGAGCTGAAGATAGATGGTTGTAGTATTCCCTGCCCTTCAAAGCCGAAACGAATTCTTCGACGCTACTTGCCTTTATGTCCTTGAAAGGATCTCCGCAGGGAAAGAACCTTTCTTCTGCGCTCTCACCAACATGAAGGAGACGCAGAATCTTCTTGAGAGTCTCTATCTCGCACCTGAGAAGGATGTGCTCTGCGACCTTCTTTTCAGGATATGTCAGAAACTTCTTGAGATTTTCTATCTCAGAGAAAAACCTTCTGTATAGAGACGCTTCGAGCTCCCTTCTGTGTACATCGTCAGATTTGGGTATAAAAAGAGAGTAGGCTTCCTTTTCCCTTAAAAAGGAAGCTATTTCGTTGACATTTCCCTTTGAAACTATCTGCGCGAAATCTTCCCTGGTGAGAAACCTTTTAGAAAGCGCTCCTATTTTCCCGACTAAAGCCGTGTATTTCAACCTATCGCCTTCTTGAGTATCTCTCCTGCCAATTTCGTAGATTCACCTTTGAAGCTTTCCAAAAGACGCTTTTTATCTTCTTCCAATTTCTTTCTAAAGTCTTCAAGCTCGCTCTTGTACCTTCTCTCAAGCTCTGCAAGAGAAGATTTTACCTTACTTTCAAGCTCCTGGAGCTTTTCTTCGAGCTTTCTTTTCTCTCCATCGTATTCCATTTTGAACTTTGCTTTAAGGCCTTTCTCAAATTTCTTTACTTCTTCTCTTGCCTTTCCTTCGGTTTCAACTATTTTCTTCACGATTTCTTCGAAATCCAAATTTCATCACCCCACGGAAAGTTTCCCCTTCCTTACAACCGTTAGCATATCTTTCAAAGCTTCCGTAGCTTCTTCTGGCAGAGCATCCACACCACCGCGCTCTTCTTTTCTGCTCTCGACATATTCTAAGCGCATCTCAAAAGACCTTTCAAGTGCTTTCCCGTACTCTTCGTCCGACAGATCCGCTTTGAACGAATCTATCTCCATTATCTGGATGGCTCCTACAAAATCACGGAAATTCGCTTTCCCATCAACTATACTCTCGACTATCGAAAGCGTCAACTCCTTTGGAACCTTCTTTCCCATGAAGTGGCCCGTGTTTATCACATAACACTCAACGCCCTTTTCGAAGAGCTCCTTGAATTTCTCGTAGTCATCTTTCAAAGGCCATGTCCTGAAGGGATTCGCATAGGGCTCAATGACTAACTTTGTGGTGTCAACACCCGCTTCGGCGGATGTTCTCTTCGTTGCCAGTGTTGCTCCCATGACCGATGCAAGAACGGGATCTTTTATCCTTATCACAGGTGGTATGGCGGGATCTTTCATTATCCAGAAAATCGCGTTTATCGGCTCGTCTATCTTGTCAATCCTGTTTGGCGACCAGAGCCTTGACTTTATCGCCCTTCCGTTGCCGTTCCTAATGTCTTCCATAACCGGGACTATTTTTCCATCAGGTGTCATGGTTACTCCACAGTTCTGTATGGTTATAAGGTATTTGTTGTCGGGGGAAGCGGCGGAGTAGTCTGCTGTTTTGTCGAAGTACTGCGGTTCAAGGGCTATGGAAGAGCCGTCTGACATGTTTATGATGAACGCATCATCGTGAAGGATCGTTATGTCGTACTTTCCGCCGTGTTTTGCATGAGTCAGGGTGCTCTTCCCTGAGCCCGAGAGCCCAAAGAAAGCGGCAACGAACTTCTTCCCATCTTTTGTCTTGAATCTCTTCAACCCGCCATGACACGCTACAAAACCATTTCTGTTGGCAGTGCCCCAACCAAGAGTCAAAGTTCCCTTTTTGAATTCCCCGAAGTATCTCATCCCCAGTATTGCTCCGGCGTTGTGAATCGGATCAAAGATGGCAAGCCCCATTGGAAAATCGGGGTGTTTCCAGTCAGGGTCAGAGAATATGAAGATGTCCCCTTCGTTATAAACCTTAGAACGCTCGTACATTTCAAGGTACTCGGGGGTTTCGTGCTGGAAATTCAAGAGCCAGTTGTAAAGGAGATTCTCATGACCTTCAGGAATCAAAATGTGGTTTCTAACCATGAAGTCTTCGTGAAGGCCTGTGAAAGATATAGCGTGGTACATCTTCCTGTAGCGAGAATTAAATATAGCCTCTCTCACAAGGGATGTGTAGAACTCCGAATCTATACCTGGATCTCCTATTATCCTTCTTCCCGGAGCGTACCTTCCAGTCACGGCTCCATCGTTGAAAAGAAGGATCTTCGTTCCCCTGTCAAGATCGAGCTTTTCGGGTTTGTAGACTTCCCAATCAAGAACGATAGTTCCAGGAGAAGACTTGGCGAGCTTGTAGGCTTCTCTTCTGCTCGTTACAAGCTCCACATTGTTCCTGTAAAATGCGGTTTCCACAGTGACCCTGAATCTTGAAAACAGAGAATTTCTGGGAGATATCTCCTCAAGCTTAAAACTCCCGATAGAAGCCATGACGGCCACCCTCCTTTTATCATCTTGTTGACGCTAAGATTTTATCTCCCAAGACCTTTGTTTTTGAAATAATTTAACGAAGAAAAGGGCCCCGTTTGGGGCCCCTTTAAGGTATTACGGCCTATCACTTCTTCTCCCAGAGACCGTGAATGTTACAGTACTCTCTTGCCCAGACCTCTTTCCCTTCAGGAACTTCGAACTCCGCCATTGGTTCATCACCGGGTTTGAGATATTTTCTGTAAACCACACCATCGACGATGAGTTCTATGAAGACTATGTAGTGCTCTGGCTGCATCGGGTGCTTCTGCTCCTTTCCAACCTTGACGACATACTTTCCATCGACTCTTTCAACATACGGGACATGTTTTTCGGTCGTCACATCTGCGGACTTTGCCTCAAGGAGTGTCATCGGTTTTCCGTGACAGTAAGGAACTCCTTCTCCATCCTGAAGGACTTCTACCAAGCTCCCACAGGTCTCGCATTTGTATATCTCATATCTCTTCATTGCTCATCCCCCTTTCAAACTTTCTTATGGCAGAGCCACCAATCGAAACATTCGATTTCTCCTTTTTCCTGAGCCTCTTTCCTTGCTTTAATCTGCTCCTCACTTCCAGCGGGCGGAACTATAACATGATCTCCAACGATCTCGTTGTTCGGCCAGTTGTGTGGTATGGCAACGCCTTTTTCATCCGAAAGCTGGAATCCCTTCACCATTCGCAGTATCTCATCGACATTCCTCCCGAGCTCCTGCGGGTAGTAGAGTATCGCCCTTATGATTCCCTTTGGGTCTACGATGAAGACGGCTCTTACCGTGTTCGTTCCTTTGTTCTCGTGTATCAATCCAAGCTGGGAGCTCACCATACCGACATCATCGGCTATGACGGGGAACTGTATCTCGACGGGCTTTCCATCGACCTTGATGTTCTCCTTTATCCACTCTATCCACTTCAGGTGGGAGAAAACCTGGTCTATAGACAAACCTATGAGCTCGGTATTAAGTTCCTTGAACTTCTCATACCTCAACTGGAAGGCTACGAACTCCGTCGTGCATACTGGTGTGAAATCCGCCGGGTGACTGAAGAGCACAAACCATTTCCCTTTGAAGGCATCCGGAAGCACCATCTTACCATGAGTTGTGTTCACTTCAAGCCTTGGAAATTCCTCTCCTATAAGTGGAAACCTCTTTTCCATAATAACACCTCCCCTAAGAATTTCTCGTTTAAAATTAATCGTCAATTAGATTATACTTATTAATTGCTTAACTGTCAAGTTGTTTTCGGAGATAACCTCATGAAAATCCTTTGACAACTCACCGGACGTAGGTCAAAAATCTTTTAGACAAAATCCTGTATAATCTTCACCGGAGGTGATCGAATTTGTTCGTGATAGCAAACTTCTTCAAAGCCCTGGGAATAGTGCTGAGAATATTCATTTATTTCGAGATATTCGTTATCATAATAGACGCCATACTCAGCTGGTTCCCATACTACACACCCATGAAGTACTTCTTTTACTCGGCATCTCAACCGGTTCTTCGTCCCTTAAGAAGAATAATACCCCCAATTGGCCCTGTTGACATAACACCTTTTATTGCCATTTTGATATTGATATTCCTTGATAACTTCTTAGTTCAAACCTTCTTCGATCTGGCGGTGAGGCTCAAATGAGGTTTGCCGTATGCTATAAGCGTTCAAGAGAAGAAAGTGCAAGAAGGGTTAAAAGAGTTTTGGAAGGAGAAGGAGAAGTCGTCTACTTCAAAGCCTCAGATGAATCCCAGAAAATATCCAACGTAGACATAATAGTCGTAGTGGGCGGCGATGGAACCGTCATAAGATGCGCTAAGGCTTCAGATGAAGGCATTCCGCTCGTTGGAATAAAAGCTGGAAGGCTTGGCTTTTTGAGCTCATACACCTTAGACGACATGGAAGAATTCGTTGAAGACCTGAAGACATGGGCTTTCATAAGAGATGAAAGATGGTTCTTGTCGATCAAATCAGAGATAGGAGAATTTTTGGCACTAAACGATGTCGTTCTCCAGAAAGACCTTGAAGGAAGGATGCTTGAGATAGAAGTCATAATAAGCGGGGGTTCGCCGCTATGGTTTTTCGCAGACGGAATAATTGTCTCATCTCCAACTGGCTCGACTGCATACAACCTATCTGCAGGTGGACCTGTAGTCCATCCGGCTTGCGGCACCCTCCAGCTCACGCCCCTTCTCCCACACTTTCTTTTCAACAGGGGCATCGTTGTTCCAGCATCTTCCGGCGTTAATGTCATACTCGACGATTACGCAAACATGCTCGTAGATGGAAAGATTATGGGAAAAGCAAAAAAGGTGCGTGTGGAAAGATCGAGCAAGTCAATAACCATTTTCAGATCCTCAAATTCTGACTTTTTCAAGGTACTAAAAACGAGAATCGGCTATGGGAGACGCCTTATTTGATCGGGGGGTTCCCTTTTGTCAGTTCTGACCAAATACATATTCAAAAGATCCATAGGTCCATTTTTAATCGGTCTTGGAGGATTTATAGTATTCGTAAGTGTGGAAGTCCTATACCAACTCTCTTACATCATCGTTAGAAACCGTGTCGGTTTCGATAAGCTCCTTCTGCTGATCTATTACTATCTTCCATACTTCATATCCATGGGAATACCTGTAGGAGTTCTTCTCGCGATTTTCTGGACGGTATCCGACCTGTCTGAAAAAAGAGAACTAATGGCATTTCAGGTACACGGAATATCCTTGAAGTACCTTATAGTACCTTTTTTGCTGTTCGCGGGAATTCTAAGCCTATTTTCGTATTTTCTCAACGACTCCATAGTTCCAAAAAGTCAGGTCAAAATCGACGAGGTGATGGCACGCTATATTTACAAACGCCCACATGTGGAATCCTATCTCGTGGAAGATGCGGTCGTTAAACACGATAACAAATTCATATATGTACAGCTCTATAACAAAAAGAAAAACAAGATGAAAAATATCCTGATAATCGAATACGAACATGGGATTAAGAAGGTAACAACTGCAAACGAAGCCATAAGAGAGGACAAATACTGGTACCTTATCGACGGACGCTTTTATCTTGTAGATGAAAAGGGCTTCATGAAATTCAACTCGAAATTTCAAAAGATGCGGCTCAGGATGGACAGCGATTTTGGAAGAATGATATCCGCATCATCTCCCAAAAAAATGAGTCATAAAGAACTCGTAGAAACTATCAAAGCCATAGAAGACAAGAAAAGATCGGCGAGATGGGTTGTTGAGCTCCAGACGAGGTATTCAACATCTCTCTCTCCAGTGATAATAGTGCTCGTAGGTCTTTCTCTTTCTCTCCTTTTTAACCTCACAAGCAAATCTTGGGGAGTGATAATAACTTTCATAATAGTCGTTCTATATCAGGGTTCAGGCGCGTGGCTAAGCGCCATGGGAAAAGAGTACATTATACCCCCTGTTTTATCGGCATGGATACCGAACATTTTCTTTGGCATATTCGGACTCGTTATATATCTCTTTATAGATACAAAATTTGCCCAAACAGTGAGAGAGATTTTCTGGAGATCGTTCATCATAGTCATATTGTTAATTCCATCCATAGCTTTAACTAAGGACTACACGATAACAGCCAGTTCGGTGATTCTGAAAAACGACTTGGTAATCTTCACAGGAAACGTATCCATATCCGAAAATGGTACTAATGTGATAACTGCAGCGAGCTGCTCCTATTTCCTGGACAGGGATTACATGATGCTTTACAACGCCCGCTTCATCTCAAAAAGAGAAAACGTTCCCTTTTTCAAAGCTATTTCCTTCAACGATGCAACACAAGAAGCTTCTATAATGAATGCAACGATAACTCTAAACGACGCGACTGTGACTATTGAATCTGCAAACTTCATTGTCCACTCAAAGAAAAGCAAGCTCTATTTGATCGAAAGTGGGCAAATTAGCATAAAAAACCATGATGGAGACATCATAAAATTGAAAGGACCCCTGACTATTTTGAAAGACTCTTCAGAACTAAAGATAATCGACAGCAACGGGCAAATTAAAATCACATCCAAGAACGGTAACACTATAAAAGGTACTTATGCAAAATACGGAAAAAGCACATCTTCTGGCTTCAAAGGGTATATACTGACAAAAATAAAAGATGAGGAAAAGAAACTATACATTTCAGGTCTCCACCTTACTATAAAAGATTCAAATTTATACACTGTTAAAGGGGGTTACTTAACCACATGCGACATTGAAGATCCACACTACTACATAGCTTTTGAGAGAGCCGAGGTAGAATCAGAAAAATACCTGGTAGCTCGAAACGTCGTTTTCTTCGTATTAGACACACCTATCTTTTATTTTCCGTTTTTCTATCAATCTCTTGGAAAAAACCCCCTTTTTGAATTCTCAATAAAGTTCTTCCAGGATTACACAGGAAGCTCATACACCTTTAATGCTCCATACTCGAAAAATGGCATAGCCTCATTCACCATTAAAACAGGGCAGGAAAATACCGAATATTCTCTGAATTTAGAAGACTCGTTTGACGACACGAAATTTTCCTTAAACAAGACCCTTGGTGATTCAGAAACGTTCTCGCTAAAACTCTCCACAAAACTCCCTTTCAAAACCTCTATCTCTATAAATCAATCTGAGGAAACCGAACTTTACAATCTAACATCCTCTTACGACCTCGGAGTATTTTCATCCAAATTGCAGATTTATAGAAACTATTCAGATGGCAAAGTCTTTTGGATGCTGCCAAGCATTTACATCAAAAGCAAAAGAAATTTCTCAATTTTCGATACTTCACTCAAGCTCTCATATTTCACACACAAACAAACCCTTTATTACGATATAGAAAACGGTGGCCTTTTCCAGAATATGGGAAATAGTCAAGCAGAAGGCAAACTCTCCGTCTCATTATATAAAACACTTTTAAAAGACATTGGTTCCAAATTATCGTTATCTAACGCCTTCTCTTATTATTTACCCCCACCAAAAGAAGCAGAAGAAAACCAATGGGATAATCACATAACAGGAAAGTTTTATATCTTTTCTTCTTCAATGAACACCGAATTGATCAACTTACAGACTTCCGAAATAATCGAGTTCTCGAGATCAGATAACAGTGAAGATACTTGGAGAGAAAATTTTTCTTTTAATCACAGCTCGGAACTCAACTTCACTCCTTTTAAGCCTTTCACCACAAAACTAACGTATACAAGAAAGAGCTCTTTTTACAGAGATTATTCACAAGCCGATTTCCAGAAATCCGGTGTGGACCATCACCTCGATCTAAAGGCATCCTTGACGCTTCCCTTGCTCTTTCTAACCTCAACGCTCGATCTTCAAACCTCATACGACTTCCTAAATGAAGAAAAACCATGGGAGTACCCTCTCATAAGCCTTTCTGAAAAAACACAATTTGAAGAGTGGGAACTTGGTGCAACGTTGAGCACAAGGTACTTATACGATGAACAGACCCTCTTCAAAGAGGTTACAATATCCATGTCGCAGATATATAAACATGGTTCTTTCAAGAACAATATCAAGTTTGTCTATGAACTCGAGGAAGAAAAACCTGTAGATGAAATCGTGGACACGTTTTCTACCAAGTATCTTCCCTTGTTTGGATGGCAGTTCAACATATCTGGACTTGGGAAGATAAAGCTTCGAACGGAAAACCCAAAACTGTATTATTTTAATGTAAAAGGTCACTTTGTAAGAGAAAAAGTTAAAAACGTTTTAAACATAACTTACAACTCCCCTGTTGACTCCGATGAATCATATTTCACAATGGGGTTTCTATCGAAAGGAGGGGATCCGAGTTTTTCCTTAAACATAAGTTTGAAATCTGAGGGCAATATCATAACAATACCAGATTTCTCTTTGAGCCTTACAAAAAAATTGCACAAATGGATCCTGACAACTTCGATGTCTTTCTCACTGATAGATAGACTCCGCTTTTCTAAATTCATTCTCGCGTTCAAATTGGGTGATTTCCCTGACAAATATTTCCAGTACGACGCCATTAACGACTCATTCGATCTGGGTGTGATGTGAGGTGATAGGATGAGAGTACCTCCGAACAGTAAAGAAGCAGAGGAAGCAGTTTTGGGAAGTATCCTAATAGATCCTTCTGTCATAAACGACATAATGGAGCTCGTGACATCATCTGATTTTTACTTTCCTAAGAACAGAGCAGTCTTTGCCGCGATGGAAAAGCTCTTCGATGAGGGTAGTCCCATAGATGTTATATCCGTAACGGAGAAGCTAAAGGAAATGGGAACCCTCGATGTCGTCGGCGGAGAACTCGAAGTTGCCAGGCTCGCGGATTCTGTGCCAACCTCCGCACATGCTATACACTATGCCAGAATAGTTAGGGACAAAGCCATATTGAGAAACTTGATATCGGCAGCGAGCCGCATAGTGGAAACCGCCTCTTCGGAAGAAGGCGACGTAGATATAATCCTCGACAACGCAGAAAGAGTTATCTTCGAAATAGCTGAGTCACGGACTACAAAGACATACTCTCACATAAAACAAGTCATGCATGATGTCTTCGAAGAACTCGAAAAGATTCAGGAACGAATCGACGAAATGGATGTCACGGCCCCTCTTGTGACTGGAATACCATCGGGATTCTCCGAACTCGATGGATACACCACAGGCTTCCACAAATCCGATCTCGTCATCGTCGCTGCAAGGCCTTCTATGGGAAAAACAGCTTTTGCTCTCACACTTGCAAGGAACATGGCTATTAAGTACTCAATACCTGTAGGAATATTCAGCCTTGAGATGTCAGCAGAGCAGCTTGCTCAAAGACTCCTCGCCATGGAAGCAAAAGTCGACCTTCACAAACTCCGCACTGGGGCTTTCACACCAGAAGAATGGGACAGGCTTACGGTAGCCACTGAAAAACTCTATAAATCCAACATAATCGTGGACGACGAACCAGCGCTCGATCCAAGAACCCTGCGAGCAAAAGCAAGAAGAATGAAAAAAGAATTTGGAGTGGAAGTGATCTTCGTGGATTATCTCCAACTCATGCATCTAAAAGGCTTCAAGGAAAACAGACAGCAGGAAATTTCAGAGATTTCAAGATCTTTAAAGCTTCTGGCAAGAGAGCTTGACATTGTCGTCATTGCACTCTCTCAACTCTCAAGGGCTGTGGAGCAAAGAGAAGATAAACGCCCACGACTGAGCGACCTCAGGGAATCAGGTGCAATAGAACAGGATGCAGACACCGTTCTCTTCATCTATAGAGAAGCGTATTATTCAAAAGAAAAAGAGAAAAAAACTGATATTCTGAAAGAGCCGCACGAAGCGCAGATAATAATAGGAAAACAGAGAAATGGGCCAATAGGCACCATAACTTTGATCTTCGATCCTTCATCAACGAGTTTCTACGACCTCGATATAATGCAACTTCCCATGTGAGATGGTATTCTTCTTTGCTGGAGGGGATAATGTGGCAGGAAAACTCACTGTGATAGTGGGACCGATGTACTCGGGCAAAACCACAGAACTTCTTTCGTACGTTGAGATATACGATCTTGGGAAAAAGGCGTACAGTGTGTTCAAACCAAGCATAGACACACGGTATGGGACGGAAACCGTAAAAGCCCACTCCGGAATAGAAGTCAAAGCAACTGTTATATCCGATCCTGAAGAGATACTCAGGCACATAGATGAAAGCACCCAGGCTGTTTTCATAGATGAGGTCCAATTCCTTCCACCTTCACTATCGGATGTGGCGAAGAATCTCGTGGACCGTGGCATAGATGTTTTCTGCGCCGGACTCGACTTATCTTTCAAACAAAATCCTTTCGAGACCACTGCAAAGCTCTTGGCACTTGCTGATGTTGTGATAAAGAAAAAAGCCGTATGCTCGATATGCGGAGAGCACAACGCAACGCTCACATTTAAGATTTCTGGCGGTGAAAACGAGATAGATGTTGGAGGAAAGGAAAAGTACATAGCGGTCTGCAGGGACTGCTACAACAAACTATCAAGGGGTGAGATAGATGCGAGTGCTGCAATCATCTGAAATGAGAAAGCTCGACAAAAAGACAATAGAAGAGCTCGGAATACCATCGAGAGTTCTCATGGAAAGAGCGGGTGTTTCCGTTGTCATGTCACTTGAGCAGGAGATAGGAGATCTTTCGAACCTGAGTTTTCTCGTTGTAGTTGGAAAGGGAAACAACGGCGGAGACGGGCTTGTGGTAGCCAGAAATCTCCTTGATTTCTCCTTCGATGTGACGGCGATTCTCCTGTCAAGGGATCTGAAAGGCGATCCATTGGAAAATCTGAAAGCCTTCGAAAAGCTTGGCGGGAATGTACTGGTTCTGGGACAGGATATAGACATACCCGGATTTGAGAAACTCGCTATATCGTCGGATGTCATCGTAGATGCGATCCTTGGAATAGGACTCAAAGGAAATGTTAGAGAAAATGTGGCGGAGATAATAGAAATAATCAATCAGTCCCCGGCATACAAGGTTTGCGTTGACATATCGAGCGGAATCGATTCGGACACAGGAAAGGTTATGGGTGCGGCCGTTAAATGCGATCTTACCGTCACCTTCGCCTTCCCGAAAATAGGACATATCCTGCCACCTGGAAGGCAGTACTCTGGAAAACTCAAGGTTGCTTCGATTGGGATCCCGAAAATATTCGGAAGCGAAGTTAGTTCAAACAGATTCATTTTCACCGAATCCATGGCGAAAAATCTGCTTCCGGAAAGACCCCAGGACTCGAATAAAGGAACCTTCGGGAAGGTCGCGATAATAGCAGGAAGCAGATATTACACTGGGGCACCCGTTCTTGCCGCGCTCGGTGCAATGAGAAGTGGCTGCGGGCTGACCTATCTTTTAACCCCTGAACCATTCAACACCGTGGCAACGACCCATCATCCCGATCTCATATCCATACCGGTGCCAGGCTGCGAAGGTTTCTTTTGCAAAAAATCCCTTGAAGAAGTGATGAAATTCGCCGAAGTCGCAGACGCTGTCGCAATAGGTCCCGGCTTGAGTAGGGAAGAAGGCGTCAAAGTGTTCGTAAATGAAATTGCGCTCATTGATAAACCGCTCGTTATAGATGCAGATGGGATAAACAATCTCACTCTGGAAGTTCTAAAGAAGAGGTCCGCCCCCACAATTCTTACGCCGCATCCCGGGGAGTTCGCAAGGCTTATAGGAGAAGAGATAGATAATGTAAAGTACAACTACGAGCTTGCAGAATCCTTCGCTAAAGACCACGAATGCGTTCTTGTTCTCAAAGGAAACACGACGATCATAACGGATGGAAACACAACCCTTTTCAATCTGACAGGAAACAGCGCTCTTGCAAAAGGCGGAAGCGGAGATGTGCTGACCGGAATGATCGTATCCTTCCTTGCACAAGGTCTTGAACCGCTCCATGCAGCGGCGCTCAGTGTTTACCTTCACGGGCTCACTGCAAACGCTTACGAAGGTGATGAAGCCACCATGAGCCCGCTTGATATACCGGATATTTTGAAAAGCGTTATCAAAAAGATAAGAAATGCTTAAGCCTTATCCAACAATCTCATCGAAAATTCTCAAGTACCTCAAAAGGTGGGATGTTATCAGAAACTCCCGCCTTACTTTTTCTTTTCCGTTTTCCCCCATTCTCCTTCTCTTTTTTTCATCGTTCAAGAGCTCCAACACGGCCTGCGCGAGCTCTTCAACATCCCATCTCAGATAACCCGAAACACCGTCTTCAACCTGGATCTTCACCCCACCGGCAGGTCTTGCCACGACGGGATTTCCCTTCCAGAGCATCTCAGAAATCACCAATCCAAAACCCTCTTTAGTCGCCGTGTGAAGACCAACTTTCGACATTCTCTGGATGGCGTTGACTTCCAAAGAACCAACACCGATGAGGTTCGTGAGAAACTTTATGTCATCATCCACTCCCGCATACCTTAAAACCTTCTCGTAAAAAACCCAGCCTTCAGGATCATCATGCGCCATAGCCGAAACCACGGCAAGCTGCACATCCCTTTGCTCTTTCACTTTCCTGTAAACATCTATCGCAGAGAACAAATCTTTCCATGGATCGAATCTCGCTACAACAGTTATCAAACCTTTGTTTGAATCCATCCCATATTGCTTTGCTACCCCGTCGATTTCTTCCCTTTTCAGTTCTCTGTTCTTGTCGCTCAAAGGATCTATGCTCGGCGGGAATGGAACGCTCCTTTCCTTGAAATCTTCAGGGAAGTATTCTTCGAGATGAAAGAGAAGCTTTTCATAAGGTTGCAAAAACTCTTTGAATCTATTCCAAAAAACCTTATTTGGGGAAGAAAGGTCTATATGGCATCTCCAAACGAGCTTGCAGCCACATTTCGCAAAAAGTGGTATCATGGCAGGCTGCGGATCGTGAATTACTACAACATCGTAGTCTTCTCCTAACAATTTGGCGTTTTCCCTGCTCACCTTCTCGTAAAGATTCAATTCCTCTTTAGAGAGATCTCCTTCTGAACCTTGGAGCATGTTGTGTATTTTCTTTGTGACATTGAAAAATTCCGGTGGTGCTTCCATAACAGCCCACTCAACTTCCAGTCCCACAGATCTCATGAGCGGAACAAGGGCATACAAAAGCTCCGCAACCCCGCCTCCGAAGGCAGTTGCATTCACGTGCAAAACCTTCAACCCTCTGAGTTTCTCACCGAGTTTCTTTATTTCATTAAGCTCTTCCGCATTGGCAATAGACTCATACATTTTGAGATCTCGTTTTTCAAAGTCTTCTACTCTCACACTTTCACCTCTTCTCTGAGAAATTCAACTGCTGCCTTGAACGCCGCTCCCTTTTCGAATGCATCATCCTCTCCTCTGAAATGAAATCTAACCTTTTCAACTCCTTGTCTTTTGAAATTCAACTTGACCCGCTCTTCAACCTCGTTGACCATCCACCCCGCTATTCCTTCGCCATAAAAGCTAACCTTCTCAGGTTGAAATAAAACCACAAGGTTCCCTATGACCATGGAGAGCATATCCAGCGATTTATCGTAAATCTTCCTAACCTTTTCTGGTTCTTTCTTAGATAGTTCCCAGAGTTTCAATAGCTTATCCTCATACCTTTCGTGCTCGTATTCTACGAACTCTGTTATCGTGAAATCGCCGTGAGTAAAAGCTTTAAGATTCGCATAATCTGAAGCAACTGTTTCAAGACATCCCCTCTGTCCGCAATAACACATTTCCCCACTTCTATCCACTACAATGTGCCCGATGGGAAGCACCCTATTCTTTCCAGATTCACACCAGCAAGCACCTATCCCCAGACCGTAATTGACTATCAAGAACCTATCT
Organism: Thermotogaceae bacterium; assembly: GCA_026993805.1. Taxonomy (GTDB): domain Bacteria; phylum Thermotogota; class Thermotogae; order Thermotogales; family Thermotogaceae; genus JALWSA01. Next base: position 18,544 of record JALWSA010000039.1, read on the forward strand.
CCACCGTATTTGAAACTCTCGTGCACTGAAAGAGCCTGAACATCACTCATTATCGAAACCGTTCCACTGAAATTTTTTTTAAGAATCTCCTTTAAATCCAAGCCATTTATGTTCAACATGGGAGAATCAACTACTACACCATTTTCAACGTTTCCAGATACCGATATACCTATAGCCGCTACCTTTTTCGTTACAAGCTCTTCTAATATCCTCTCAAGAAGCATCGTGTAACCAGATATATTTCTCATACCGTGGAATACCTTCTCCTCTGTCCTCTTTATCTCTTTTAATGTTGCATCCATCAAAACCCCAATAACGGCCTCTCTACCTATTTTCACTCCTACTATCTTCCATGCTTTAGGAGAAAGCCTTACTATCTCAGAAGGCCTACCTCTACCTTTTCTCTCGCTCAAGACATCTATCTTTCCTTCTTGCCTTAGATCCCGTATAGCGTAGCTCAATGTGGACTTAGCCACGCCAAAGCTTTCCACTATTTCTTTCCTTCTAACCACACCTTTTCTGAGCAATTCCAGTAGGATTCGCCTTTTAAGAGTCACCGCCATCCCTCACTTCATCGACCAACCAATCATACCCCTGATATAGTACTTCTGAAGCAGCAGATAAACCAAGATCGGAACCATCATCACCATGATGGCAGCGGCAGAAAGGACTCCCCAATCAACGTGGTAGACCCCTCTCATGAGAGGTATTCTCTGCGTTGCCAAGAACCTTTCAGGAGTGTAAATGGTTATCAACTCTAAGAAGAAACTGCTCCAAACCCAAGTGAATTGAAGAGCCGCTGCAGAACCAATGGCCGGGAGCGAGAGCGGAAATGCAATCTTGAAGAATATTTTGAAATCACTCGCACCATCTATCCTGGCAGCCTCTTCTATCTGAGGGGGAAGGGTGGTGAAGAAATTCCTCATGAAAAAAGTTATCCATGGCGTTCCCCAGGCTGTGTGGAGCAAGATCAACCCGATGTAAGAATCCAAAAGATTCATCTTGAGAAGCATTTCATAAAGAGGTATAGCAACCATTTGGAGCGGCAAAGCAAGGGTTATGACCACTACAATGTAGACAAGTTTCTTGAGCGGAAACCTATACCTTGCAAGGTAGTACCCTGCCATCGTCGCTATGACCAAAGGAAGAACTGTCGCGGAAGTTGCCACTATTAGAGAATTCGGTATACCACGTGAAAGAGGAGCAGTCGGGTGATTCCACGCCTGGTAAAAGTTATTGAAGCTCGGATGAAACGAAGAGAAATCCCACCAGCCGTTTAAAAGCTCGTCCATCGGACGTATTGCCGTCATAAAGACTCCCATGAAAGGCACAAGCCAAACCAGACCAAAGATCCATCCTATTATGTTCACAACCAGTTTTTTACTCATTTTTCCTCACCTACCGATCTTATAAGCGGAATCGCTGCTATCATCGTGAAAACAGTCAGAAGAACGGCTACAACCGCAGCCTTTCCATAATCGAATTCGATGAAGGCATAATTGTACATCTGGATCGCCAGGACATTCGAAGCACCTCCAGGTCCTCCCTGAGTTGCAACATAAACTATATCGAATATCTTGAGATCCCAAAGGAGCGTCATTGTTGCAACGACAACGGTTATAGGTTTTAGAAGCGGCACAGTTATCTTGAAAAACTGCACAAAAGGACCCGCCCCATCTATTGCGGCTGCTTCATAGAAATCCTTTGGAATAGTCTCAAGCCCTGCAGAATAAAGCGTCATGCTGAAACCCGTCCAGAGCCAAACTGACCCAAGAATCAAAGAGAAAAGAGCTGTCTCCGGATGTGCAGTCCACGTTTTGACTTGCAAACCAAAAAGTCTTAAAAACGCATTGACCACACCAACATTGGCATCGAACATGAAATTTATCATTACTCCTCCAACTATCATCGGCATAACCATTCCAAAGAAAACAAATGTCTTGAGAAGATTCCCTCCCCAAGTCTTCCTGAGAATAACCGCCAGAATAAGCCCCATGATTATCGTCAACGGGAGATGCAGAGCAATCCAAATGGCGTTGTGCAATAAAGTGCCCAGGGGGAATTCCCCCCGGGCAATACCTTCCTTGTTTATCGTATCCCTGCTGCTCAAAACTTTTACATAGTTCTTCAAAGTCAAATGCCCATCTTCATCGAAAAAGCTGAGCAAGATCGTTCTCAGTGACGGATACACAACAAAAGTCCCTATCAATATCAATGCAGGAAGCATAAAGAATAAAAAGTGCGAAAGCTTCGACCTTCTCATAGAACCTCCTCACTTGGGCATTTTCTCGTCAAGGACTTCGAGCACTTCATCGAGCCTGTCGGGATTCACCCAAAGGAGCTTCAGTTGATCCCAGAAAGTCTTCTGGAAGACCCCACCAACGGTATCGTCAAGGTCTGGCATAGCTTCCATACCCTGGAGAATCTTCGCTACTTCTCTATCGACCACCGGATAATCACTCAAAGAAACCTTCTTGTAAGTCGCAATGTGTCCGCCTTGTTTGACCTGAATAACTTGCCCCTCCGTTGCAAGGAATTTTATGAGCTTCTTCGCTTCTTCTATGTGCTTCGAATACTTAGGAATGAACGCATAATCGGCGGCGAAAACCACGCCCTTTGCGCCGGGAAGCGCAAATACACCAAGATCTTCGGGATCATCGACCATTCCGGTTATCCAGCTTCCCATGAAGTACAGAGCGTATTCTCCATTCCACCATTGCTTCAATGCCATTGTCCATTCCGTTGGTTCTCCAAAATAGCCTGCTTTCAATAGCTCAACGAGTTTACCCATAGCATACCTAACGGTGTTGCTCTCCCATTTCAAATTACCTTCGATCAGGTCTCTATCGACCCACGGACCACCGAAGGTTATAAGAAAGTGCTCCGTCACATCGGAGAGCGGCCATCCAACTCCGTCACCACTCGCTATGGGAGCTTTCAATCCGGGAATCTTCTTTATCTCTTCAAGCAGAGCTTTAAACTCATACCATGTCCTTGGCACCTGCAAACCGTGCTTTTTGAAGAAAGACTTCCTGTACCAAAAACCGGGTTTCACTTTACCGGTATAGACGATTCCGTATATCTTCCCATTCACCTTAACAGCATCCAAAGCTCCTGGAATGAAATCATTCTCGTCTATGAGACCTGTGAGATCCACTACATTTCCCTTCTTAGCTTGATCCTGAATGAACCATCCCCACATGAAGATGACATCAGCCATGGCTCTCTTAGCCTTGAACTGGGCGGGAAGTGTCTTCAAAAGGTCGCTTCCCCTGTAAACCTTGTATTCAACTTCTATGCCGTACTTTTCTTCAAAGGCTTTTAAAACTGGCATGAACTTCTCTTGCTCAGCACCCGCCCAAGGTCCTATGACAACGAGCTTTGAAAAGCTCAAAACAGCAACAAGTAGTAAAGCAACAAAAGCCAGCTTCTTCATAAGGCCCACCTCCCCATGAATTTGTTCAACCACTGAACATAATCTATATTACGACATCGAAATATACAGGGGCAAGAATCAACTTGTGTTATAACAAGTTATTCAATGCAGAATAAAGAAGAAACGACACGCTATTGAAAGATTATTGAATGAAAATAGGCAAGATATGGTTTCTTCAAGATTATTCTCCATTTTCAAGCATATCCACCACGATTTTTTGGACGACCTTAGGATCGGCCTTTCCCTTAGTCGCTCTCATTACCTGACCAATGAAATAACCCATTACACCTTTTTTGCCGCTTCTGTACTGCTCGACAGCCTTTGGATTTTCCTTCATTGCCTTTTCGATAACCTGCCTTATAAGGTTTTCGTCCGTTACGACTTCAAGCCCTTTTTCTTTAACTATCTGGGACGGACTCTTTCCAGTCTCGAAAACTTGCCTGAAAACATCTTTTGCAATGTTCGTGGTTATCTTTCCAGAATCGATCAGATCGAAGAGATCTTTGAAGTACTCGGGTTTTACCTTTACATCCTTTACGCTATCGATTCCAGACTCGTTCATGTAGCGAAGGAGCTGCGTCATGATCCAGTTGCTTGCTTCTTTTGGTTTTTTGGTAATGCTAACGACTTCTTCGTAGTAATCTGCAAGATCGCGATCTGCAGTCAGAACGCCAGCATCGTACTCCGGAATTCCGTATTCTTTAACAAACCGTTCTTTTTTCTTATCTGGAAGTTCTGGAAGAGATTCCTTTATCTTTTCTATTCTCTCCTTTGAGATAACAAGCGGCGGAAGGTCAGGCTCCGGGAAATACCTGTAATCGCTCTCTTCTTCTTTTGATCTCATCGAAATCGTCTTTTTGTCTCTCATGCTCCAGCCCCTTGTCTCCTGCGGAATTTCTTCGCCCTTTTCCATCGCTTCAACGATTCTGCCAAACTCATATTCGAGCGCCTTCTCCACGAGCTTGAATGAGTTTATGTTTTTCACTTCAACGCGGTTTGATCTCCCTCCTGTCTCTTCGTCAACGACCGAAATGTTCGCATCGCATCTAAGTGCTCCCTTTTCCATGTCTCCACTACTGACGCCAATGTACCTTACGATGCTCCTGAGCTTCTCGAGAAAGAGCCTCGCTTCTTTCGGAGAAGATATATCGGGCTCTGTGACTATCTCGATCAAGGGAACACCTGATCTGTTGTAGTCAACGAAGCTGCCCTTCTCCAACGAATCTTCCGCGTGTATCATTTTCCCGGCATCTTCCTCCATGTGGAGCCTTCTGAGCCTTATCCTCTTCTTGGTTCCATCGACATCTATCTCAACCCAGCCATTCGTAGCCAAAGGATAAAAGTATTGGGTTATTTGATAACCCTTTGGAAGATCTGGATAGAAATAGTTCTTCCTATCAAAACGAGAATATTCATGGACCTCGAAATTGAGAGCAAGAGCCGCTTTAACGGCGTACTCCACTGCTTGTTCGTTTAGAACAGGAAGAACTCCTGGCTGGCCAGTGCAAACGGGACAAATATTCGTGTTAGGAGGCGAATCAAAAACGTCCGCAGAGCAGCTGCAAAAGAGTTTGGTTTTTGTAGAAAGCTGAACGTGTATTTCAAGGCCTATGACGCTTCTGTATCTGCCCACTGTATCTACCTCCTCCGTGGGAATTCTACCATTGTTTTTGAAAAATCAGCTGATCGAAAAAAGCCCCCTGCATGCGCAGGGGGCCGCAATATTGAGGTTTCGTCCTTCAAAATCACTCGGTCTTCTGATACCTTGGAGAGTCATCATAGGCTTCTATCTTTCCACCGAGAGCTTCCTGAATGTACTCGATTATGGCCTGAGCCAGAGTGAATCCAGTGTCGTAACCCTTGGAAGCCCATTCTTTTAACATAGAGTAGCCATCTCCACCACCGGCCAAGTAGCTGTTAGTCGCGAAGATGTAAACCTTATCCGGATCGAGCGGCTTTCCGTTTATCTTCACATCGACAACTTTTCCGTTCTCGATCTTAACCGTCATTCCAGAGATCTGTGGCCATGCACCCTTTCCAGCAGGTATCGTGGCGGTGTACTCAAGAACTTTCATTATCTCGCTACCCTTGAGCTTCATTACATAGATTGTATTTCCAAACGGATGCACGGTGAGTATATCTCTTATAGTTATGTTTCCAGGTTTTATGGACGCCCTTATACCGCCTCCGTTTGTGAGAGCAACATCGGCTTTCGCTTTCCACCTTATGGCATCTGCCACCAAATTACCAAGATTCGTGCTCCTACTCCTAATGTTCTGTCTCTCACCATCAAGGAGTATTTTCGTTACACCCACAACGGTATCAAGCCTTCTTCCGCCGAGCACCTTGAAACCTTGGAGCGCCTTCTCGACATCAGGATCAGGCTTTATCTCTTTCCAGACGTACTCGTAAATGCTCTTTCCGGATTTGTCCTTGCCTTTGTAAACCTTCAAGTTTATCGGAAGCGCTTTCCAGGAAACGAGTTTCACCTTTCCGTTTTCAACGTCAAGGTCAAGCCTTCCGAGCCACTTTCCGTAATATCCAGCCTGAACGAGTATGATTCCGTTGATATTCTTCATCTCTTTATGATGAGAATGTCCATCGACTATCACATCTACACCGTGCACCTTTTCAGCCAAGCTCTCACTGGTGTTGTAGTTCCCTTTCGGCTGGCCATATCCAAGGTGGGCCAATACTACGATGACATCTACCTTGTCCCTGAGCTCATCGACGTATTTTTGAACCGCCTTCGCAGCATCTATGAACTTCAGATCTTCAATGTAAATAGGTTCAAGTATCTTAGTCTCCTCTGTGGTAACACCAATGATCGCAACTTTTAGATCACCGAAATCTTTGATTATATAGGGTGTGGCAAAAAGCTTGCCCGTATCTTTGTAGACTATGTTTGCGCTGAGCATTGGAAAGTTTGCGAGCTTCATCTGAAGCTCAAGAACATCACGCGGCTTGTCAAACTCGTGGTTTCCAAGAGTCATTGCATCAAGGTCCATCATGTTGAGAGCTGTTATGTCAGGAACTGCCATTAACAGGTCGGATTCCGGAACACCTGTGTTGACATCTCCAGCGTGCAGGAAAAGCACGTGCCCTCCCTCTTGCTGAACTTCTTTCCTGATCTCATCCACGAGAGTGGCTATCGCCGCAAAACCGCCTATACCTGGATTTCTCCATTCATTGAAAGCCCAGGCATGACCGTGAGTGTCGTTTATATGGAGTATGGTAAGCCTTACAGAAAGCGCAAAAACCACAAGGAGCATCACAAGAATCAAAACAACAAATCTTTTCATCTTTCCACCCTCCCTCCTTTAACGTATATTCTCAAATTCTCTCGTATTCGACTCCAAGCTTTTCCAACGCTTTTTCATCATCAGTCACAAGAAAAACCCCCTCATTAGTCACCAAGCCGATGCCAATACTTTTCAGCTTATCTATATCCACATATTCTTTAATGCGATAGAACCTCAATTTTTCAACATTCATCCCCTCCAGCATCGCCTTCTCCCGCAAAAACCTCATCATGGCATCTTCTGAATCGATAATTCTCTCCTCTGGAAGGAGAAGGTACATCTTGGAGAGAAGCGTCATGCTGCCCTTGGATAAGGTTCGAAGCACGGATGACTCCTCATCAGTAAAAGGCTCTTCTTTGTAATAAGAAATTCCGCCCTGCACACCTTCCAACTCTGCCACAAGAACCTCCTTCGCTTCTTCTCCATAAAAAACACTCATTCCACCGATTTCCACTCTCATACCCTTAACACCGTAATTTTCTCTAACATATTCGAACATGAGCTCATAAACTTCTCCGGGCTTTTTCTTGTACTGGAGTTCTCTAACGAAGTCCTCGATCGACATTATCATATTAACCAAAGCTCTTATCTTCCTTTCCCTCTCGTACAATCTGTCTTGGAAAGATATGTTTTTGAAGGCTTCCTCAAGAATCTGTAACACTATTTCTATATAAAGATCCTTGAATTCCTCGAGAAAATCTCTCTCTGTTAAAGGATGTCCAAGAAGAAGTACATGGCTTTCATCGTTGGCTTTTATCTCATACCTTCTCCATGCATCAACGGAATCCAAATCATCTACGACGTCCGGAAGATCCACACGTTTGACTTGTGCCATTCTGAGAAGATGATACTTTTCTGCTTTCTTATATAATGCCACCCACTGAAGCTGAAGCATTTCCCTTATCATATCTACAACGTAACTTATGAATATCTCAAAATTGTGGATTGAGAGCACACTCTTAGAAAACTCTCCAAGGCTTTCTATTATGAACCTTGTCTCACTCAAAAGTTTACTGAGTTCTGCCACTTTCTCTGATGTTTCCAAATACTCTCTTGATCGTGTGAGTATTCTCACGAGTGTTCCCAAAAGAGACCGCTCTTCAGGAGCAAAGGGTTTCTCCCTTTTTAAGAAAAGCAGATATTTATTTTCCAATCCCTCTTTAACGGGTATGATAACGCCTCCGTCCACTCCAAACCTCTTCGAATCCAGAACACCCTGGTATTTCGTAGCATCCACAAGCTCTCCGGCTCCTATATTCTCAGGGAAATCCTCCCTGCCTATATTAACGAAAAGCTCATAAGTACCATTTCTCAGGCTATAAAGCGCGACCGATGTAACAAAAAGCTCGCTTAAAGCATCCGCAGCCATTGAAAGTATGATTTCTACAGGAATAGGCTCAAGAAGAGAGGAAACAACACTGTCCAATCCTTCCAATTGATAAATATGCCTCGTTATTCTCGATTCAAGACTTTCTATACTCTTTATCCTTTCGGATATCTCCTCAATCTTCCTTATCTCCTCGAAGTTTTCAGGCACAGATTTTAAAAGATAGTAGACACTCTGAGCCACTTTGTATAGCTCGTATCCAGGAAATTCTTCCTTGAGTTCCTTTTCGTCGGTGTAAACTGCCCTGCTCGGAACAACGCCTGCCGATTCAACGACAACGAGCCTTCCATGTTCATCTCTTTGGAGAATCACAACATCCCCTATCTTCTCTGCAAGAAGCGTTTCAACGACGGGCGTACCGAGATTTAGCAATATCTCCTTCCAATCCATCCACTTATCCCCCCAAAACCCATTATATCTCATATCTCTCCTATCTCGTCCTTTATCCTCTTAGCTATGCTCCGGCTTCCAACAACAGCTGCTATCTCATCCTCGCTGGCTTTCATCAAATCCTCCATAGAAGCGAATCTCTCCAAAATTTTCCTTCTCCTCACAGGACCAACACCTTTTATACTCTGAAGAAATGACCTCAACGACTCTTTTCTCCTTATCCTTCTGTTCCCTTCAATGGCAAATCTGTGGGCCTCATCCCTCACAGCCACAAGCGCTCTCACCACAGGGCTATCGAGCGGCAGCTTATACTCCCCATCCGCTCTAACGACCCTCTCCTCCGACTTTGCCAAGCCGAGAACAACTGTCTCTCTCTCCTTACCGATCTTCTTCAAACCATGAATAGCAGCTTTAACCTGCCCAATGCCACCGTCCACGAACAAGACATCGGGAAGAGGGTGCTTTTTGTAACGTCTCATCACAACTTCCTTTATCGCTCTGTAATCATCTGGCTTGGACAAGTTGATTCTATATCTCCTGTATTCGTCTTTCTGAGGAAGACCGTCGACAAAAACGACAAGCGACGCGACCGTTCCTTTTCCTCTCAGATGGGAAATATCTATACCCTCTATCCTCTTTGGCACTTCTTTAAGACCCGCGAACTCTGCCAGGCGCTTCAACTGCTCTCTCCTCAATCCTTTCATCCTGAGCTCCACTTCCAAGTTCTCAAGAGCCATGTTGAGTATATAAGATTCATCCTCGTCCCGAGGTTTGACTACAACGACGTCTGCAGCCGTTTCGAACTCCTCAGTTGATACTACCCTCTCAGGGGGATCCGATACTCTTATGTAAAAATGTTCTACAAAGTCCTTAAGATCTGCCCCATCCATTTCATAAACAAGCTTACCCAAAAGATAGCCTCCTCTTATACGGAGCACAACGAACAAGCCATCCTCCCCAACAACGACATCGAAATTCCGGCTTTCTTTCAATTCAACACCTTGCCGCTGGAGCATCTTCTCCATCCTCAAAAGTACATCCCTGTACCTTGCTGCATTCTCGAAATCAAGCATCCTCGCATGGTGTTCCATCTTTTGCTTGATGGCGTTTATCACCTTTTCTACATTCCCCTTTAAAAAGTCTCTCAACTGGTCGAGAATCCTCTCGTATTCTTTTTCACTGACGTTGCCCGGTATACAAGGTCCCACACATCTTCCTATGTAATAGTCCATGCAAGGACGCTTTATCCTCTCAAGCTTCTTTTTACAAGTTCTGAACTTCAAAAGAGTTTGGAGAATATCCAAAAGCTCTCGCACGAACTTCACACTCGTAAAGGGCCCGTATATTTCCTTACCATCTTTCTTCCTCCTGACAATTTCGACATATGGAAATGAACCCCCGGAGATGCTCACATAAGGGTAGACTTCTGTTCCTTTCAACAAGGTGTTGTACTTGGGTTTCAGGTTGTAAACCATATTTGCCTCAAGAAGAAGGGCTTCTTTCTCAGTCGGCGTTTGAATAAAGGAAACTTCATCGGCTTCGTGTATTATAAAGAGAGATTTTCCATATCTAACAGCTGCATGTTGAAGAAGCCTTTTTTTCAGATTCTTTGCTTTTCCTATATAAACTGGGACGCCGTCTCTCTTGAAAATGTAAACACCTGGTGTTTCTGGAAAATTTCGTATCACCTTTTGGAATTCCTCGAGTTCCATGCAATCACCCAATGTTTATTGTATTATATTCAACGAGTACAAGCATTGGGGGAAAGAGGATGAAGAAATCGAACATTTTTATACTGAGCGCTCTTATTTTGCTCTTGATCTCGGCATGTTCCCTGCCAAGTTACGAGTTAAATATACTCGTTGAAATAAACCCCTCACAAGGGGTAAAGGTTGGGGATGATGTAGAAATAAGAGTGAGCGTCAACTTCGGGCTCCAAAAATTCAAAGGGTGGGTGTATGTAAACGGGAACGCTATAGCCAACGGTGAAGAGTTCAAAGGTACACTTGTAAAAACGTGGAAACCCTCACAGCCTGGAAACTACGAAATTTACGCGAAAGTCTCCAATGGTTTCCAGGACTTTACAAGCAAGAAGGTCAAGATGAGGGTCTTCGATAACACCGCCCCTAACATTTTGGAGCTCCTTCCTGTACCAAACTATACCTTTGAAGAATCACATGGATACTTGGTTCCCGCTGGTAGAAACGTATTTTTAGTGCTGGAAGTAGAAGACCCTGAAGCTACATACCTATCGCTCGATTGGGATTTAGACGAAGGAAAAACTCATAACGTGACTTTAACAAAGAACAAAGCCGCAATAGAGCTCGGCACTCTTGCTCTCGGAGATCATACTGTGTCTGTGGTGGTTAAAAATCCCGACGGGTTGATAACCACTGGCTATGTCCATCTTAGCGTTGTAAATGACACAAATCCTCCCACAGCGTTAATAACTGTCGAATCAACATACTCGGAACATGGCGGACTCATTTATCTAACCATAGACGACGATACACAAGTTTCTTCATACAGGTATGGAATCGACGATGAGTTAACAACAGTTGTAGGAGAACCAGCGCTGACGAGTTTCGGGATAGAACTGGGAAGCGATAGAGAAGCTGGATCTCATAAAGTAGATTTATACGTGGAAGACCGCGTTGGAAGGTTCATGTACGCAAGGGCATTCGCAAATGTCGTTACAGAAGAAAGCAGCTATTCCCTGCTTATATCCATAACACCGAGCAAGTGGATTTACGATGCGAATGATTCCATAAAGGTCACCCTTACCCCCCTCAATCCACCTACTTCCGTCCAGTATAGAATCTACATGGACGGCACGCTTCTTCCGGCTGCGACTGAGTATACTTGGAGTAATCCCACACCTGGAGTCCATACTATAATGGGTGAAATGCGGCTCGTCGAAGAAGAAAAATCAATCTATGCAGCTACAACTGTGATAATAAAAGACACTACACCGCCCAAACTTGAGAAATTCTCAATAAAATACGGCACAAACGAATATACCTCGCTTTTCCAAGCCTTTAACGTTCCAGCCACAGAGGTAACCTTTGAACTTCACTTTAAAGACGATAATTCCAGAATTTTGACACATGGAAAACCCGTTCTCATCTTTATCGATGAAACAACTAACGAAATGATACCGGCGCTTCTTGAACTTGAAAGCGTTTCGAACAACAATAAAGAAGTCACATACAAAACTTCTTTCGACTTTTCGGACTATGAAGGGAAGAGTTTAAAAGTACGGGTATATGGCATAGAAGACACCTTTGCGAACACATTCGAAGAGGAAGGAAAGGTAACAATAAACCAAGAATGATCTATTTAGCTTTTGAAATCCCCGCGTTCTTCCTTATAATATAGCCATATTATTTTCTAAAACATTCCCTTTCATGGAGGGACGATGTATGATTTTGTACCTCATACCTTCCCTTCTCCTGGGATGGGGATTGGGAAGAAACGATTCTGCAAACATTTTTGGACCTCCTGTAGCAAATGGGATAGTAGGCTACAAGTGGGCCATCTTAACTGCAGCAGTTTTTGTGATACTCGGAGCCATAATAGGGGGAGCTGCGGGGCTTCAGACGATTGGATCGCTCTCATCTGGAACGGCTTTTGAATCTTCTATATCAATACTGGGTGGTGCAATTTCGGTCATAACCATGACTTATTTTGGGCTCCCGGTATCAACATCTCAAGCCGTTGTGGGCGGAATAGTAGGCGTTGGAATCCTGAAAGGACATGTTAATTGGTTTGTACTTGCAAAGATCGTAATATGCTGGATAACCACTCCTCTCGGAGCTATGGTGATCGGTTTCGTCATATATAAACTCACGGCTCCTTGGTTCTCAAGAATAAGGTCAATAAGGCTTCAGGATAAATTAATAACGATTGCAGCCTGGCTGGCTGGAGCCTACGGAGCTTACGCGCTCGGAGCCAACAACGTCGCAAATGTTACTGGTGCACTTGTTGGAAAACTTCTATCAGTTCAGGAAGCGGCTCTTATTGGAGGACTCAGCATCGCGATAGGAGCCTTAACTTTCAGCAAACGCGTTATGCTCACGGTTGGAAAGAGGATAATCGAACTCGATCATTTCTCTTCTCTGATATCCATATTCGCGGAGTCCATAACCGTATGGATTTACTCAATCATTGGGGTACCAGTATCCACATCGCAAGCAGTTGTGGGTGGAGTTTTGGGTGCAGGCTTGGCAAGAGGTACCAGCCTTGCAAACCGGGGAATGCTGTATAGAATACTCTTTGGTTGGATAGGTACACCCGTCATCGCCGGGTTGATTTCACAAGGTCTATATCTTCTCTTCAAATGAAAAAGGGGGGGTGAACTCCTTGATTTTCATTGGTAAAAAGGAAGAAATGATAATTAAGAAATTCAAACAGCATTTAGAAACCGTCGGAAAAACCTTAGACGGATTCGAAGAATTCATCAGGGCATACCTCGATGGAAACTGCGAAGAAGCTGATAGATGCTCAGAAAAAGTGATGAATTTGGAGAGCGAGGCTGACGCCTTGAGAAGAGAGACAGAAACGCTTATGTACTCTGGGGCATTTCTTCCAAATTTCAGAGGAGACTTGCTGGGATTAATCGAGGCTGTCGATAGAATAGCAGACAGGGCGGAAACTGTGGTTAGAATCATCAGTCTTCAGCTTCCCAGCATCCTATTACAAATAAAAGAAGAAATGAAAAAACAGGTGAAACTCTCAGTGGAAACGTTTAAAGAACTCAAAGCCGCCATAGAATACATGTTCGAAGATATGGACAAAGCGGGTTCTTACATAAAGAGAACCGAAGAAAAAGAGCACGAGGAAGATAACATCGAATGGGACATGATGAAAAAACTCTTCTCTTTAGATATAGATAGAGCGCAAAAGTTGGAGATAAAAGAAATCATATCGCTCATAGGAGACGTTGCTGACCTCGCTGAGGACGCTTCCGACAGAGTCGAAATAATCATCCTAAAGAGGAGGGTATAAGTCTTGGGAAAAATTGGAGAAAGCTTCGAAAAACTCGTAAAAGTGATGGAAACATTGCGTGCACCTGGTGGATGCGATTGGGACAGAGCCCAGACCCATGAAACATTGAAACCTTATCTAATAGAAGAAGCCTATGAGCTTCTGGATGCTATAGACCGAGCTGATGATAGAGAAATGATGGAAGAACTGGGAGATGTGCTGCTTCAAGTGGTATTCCATGCTCAAATAGCGAAGGAAAGAGGAGCTTTTGACATAAAAGACGTCGTAGACTTTCTAACCGAGAAACTCATAAGAAGGCATCCGCACGTTTTCAAAGATAGGGGAAAGTACTCATATAAACAATGGGAAGAGATAAAAGCAAAAGAGAAAGGAAAGAAAAAGAGAAGTTCAATTGGTGACGTCAACAAAGCCCTCCCTGCCCTTTCCTTCGCGAGAAGAATTCAGGAAAACGCTTCAGCAGTCGGCTTTGATTGGGAAGATGCGAGTGGGGTCTTGGAAAAAATAACGGAAGAACTCAAGGAGTTCCGAGAAAACCCATCTGAAGAAGAGTTCGGAGACATTCTCTTTTCCATAGTTAACCTATCGAGATTTCTGGGAATAGACCCGGAAAGAGCTTTGAGAAAGGCAACGGAGAAATTCATAAACAGGTTTGAAAAGATGGAACAGCTTTTGGAATCAGAAGGGAAAAAGTTAGAGGATCTTAGTTTAGATGAAATGGAGCTCTATTGGCAAAAAGCAAAAAAAGCTTGAGGAGGTGCTTTTAATGAAGAAGTCGCTTTTTCTGATTTTCTCCATATTCATCGTGATTCTATCTTTCGCTCAGATAGAAACCGATACATCCAGTCCTGTGGCAATCGTGAACGGCGAGGTTATAACATCGGATTTCCTGAATGTAATGGCCGACCTGAAGAGAATCCTCACATCTGTGTATACCATAGATGAAAAATTCTTCAACGCTCTAACCGAAACTCCAGAAGGATTGGCATTTCTTCAGAAATATCGCCTCATAGTGCTCAACGAACTTATCGACCAGCTTCTCACCCAGCAAATAGCAAAAGAAGAGGGACTATTCCCAGGTGAATCGGAGGTCCAAAGCCACGTATCTCAACAGATCTCAACCGCACTGAACAAGCTCGGCGTTAAAGAAGAAGAATTCGAGAAATACCTTGCAACCTTCGGTATGACCTTGGATGATCTCAAGAGAAAATTTGCATGGCTTTATATAACTAACAAATGCTTGGATGCCATGAAAGAAAAAGTAACGCGAGGTATTACGGTCTCCGAAAAAGAGATAGAGGACTATTATAAAGAGCATTACCTATCGCAAGAGGGTACTCTTGAAAAGGAAATCTCACTTATAGTGACAAACACTGGTGCTGAAGCAAAGGAAGCTTTAAGCCTCATCCTTTCTGGCAAAAAATTTGAAGACGTTGCAGCACAGCTTTCGATGGATAAAGAAACGGCTAAAAATGGCGGAAAACTCGGAAAACTCAACAAAGAGAAGATATACGATCTATTCGGGGATGAAGTCGGCTCAAAAATCTGGAAAGCCTCAGAAAACGCGATTTTGGGCCCGTATAAAGTTGGAATAAAATGGGTGATTGTGAAAGTCGGAAAAATAGGAAAAAGTCAACCGCCGGCTCTCAACGATATAAAAGATGAAATAGAAAAGATGCTCTTGGAAAAGAAAAAGGAACAGTATTGGAAGCAATGGTGGGAAAAACGTCTTGAGGATTATAGAAAACGAAGCAATATAAAAATTCTCCTGGGGGGATGAAAACATGACGATAGACAAAGTGGTGGAGAAATACGTTCCAAAAAGAAAGCAGAATGCATTTCTATACCTGAGTTTTCCCGCTTGGATCATCGTCTCCTACGGAGTCCTCTTAGGAGCTTTTACAACTTCAAATGTTATCAAAGATCTTGGGATGAGTGGTACTATGGCCGCTGCTTTTCTTAAGAGTAGTGTGTTTATTGGAATGCTCTTTGGCGCCTTCCTTTCCGGTTTCATTTCTGACTTTTTTGGCAGAAAACTTGCCATTAACATCTACTTGCTCTTTGCAACACTTTTTACTTTTCTCGGAGGCTTTACGTCGGATGTCAAACTCTTCTTAACATTCAGGATCCTCGCAGGCTTTGGATATGGCGGATTGATGCCCTCGGTCAATACATACCTGAGCGAAACCATCTCGATAAAGATTAGGGGAAGGTACCTCGTTCTCCTCGAAGCCATGTGGGCAATAGGAAGCATTTTGGTAGGGATCGTACACATAACGCTTGGCAAACTAACCTGGAGATGGGATTACTGGATGATGGGACTGGGATTTCTTCTGTTCATAGCATACCTTTTAATTCCAGAAAGTCCCAGGTTCGCTTTCTTAAAAGGCGGAAAAGAAGAACTCGAAAAAGTCCTTAAGACCAAAATAAAGGAAGATGTTGAGATACTCAAGAAATCGAAAATACCTATATCCGATATACTCAAAAAGCCCTATCTTGCACGTACACTCGTAATATGGCTCACCTGGTTTTCGCTCAGCATAATATACTACGGAATATTCCTGTGGCTTCCCAAGATCTTCTCGTCCAAAGGAGTTGTTCAAGGCTCTATTTGGCTGACCTTCCTCATGATGGTCTTTCAACTTCCTGGCTATCTATTAGCCGCTTATCTCATCGAAAAAACTGGTAGGGTGAAATCACTAAGTCTCTTCCTTCTTGGAACGGCTGTTACGTCTTTCGGATTCGCTATAGTTGCAAACCAGGCGGTTTACATAACCATGGCATTTCTCACCAGCGTGTTCTGCCTCGGCGCTTGGGGCATAGTATATGCTTACACCCCTGAACTCTACCCCACAGCGTTCAGAACTACAGGAAACGGTGCTGCAGGAACTATAACGAGAATCGGCGGAATAATAGCACCTTACATTATTCCTCTATTCAAAGGAAACATATTCGCTTCTTTGATCTTCTTCGCTTCTCTCTCTCTCATATCTGGCATAGCCATACTCAGCTTGAATCTCGAAACAAAGGGGAGTGAAATAAGCTGAAAGGAGTTGACCTGGTAGTAGAAGGAACCGTGGGATCTGGGAAAACCACCCTGATAGAAAGAATATCCAAAAATCTAAAACTCAAACCCTTCTTTGAATTATCCGATCCCATGATTGAAGGGATGCTTTCGCATTTCTATAAAGATCGAAAAAGATGGGCCTTTACACTCCAAATACTATTTCTAACCGCAAGATATGAGCAAATAAAGATTGCTACTGAGATCGAAAAGGCCGTTCTGGATCGTTCCATCTTCGGCGACATAATATTCGCAAAAATGCTCCATCACACAGGAGACATGAAAGATCACGAACTCGCCGTTTACAAACGTCTGTACAACTCTCTGATTGAAAACGTATCACCACCCAAACTGATGATATACATAAAAATCTCTACGGACCTTGCCATAGAGAGGATTAAAAAAAGAGCCAGAGATTACGAACTCATCGTTGAGAGGGAGTACTGGGAAAGGCTAAACTCAGAATACGAGGAATATTTTTCTCGCTACACCCTTTCCCCTCTTTTGGTAATAAACGCCGATAGGTTCGACTGGGTGGCCAATGAAAACGACGAAAAGACTATCATGAAAAGGATACACGAAATCCTCGAAATGGTTAGAAATAGAGGAGCAGACCGACACGCCATCTTCGAGATATGATACCTTAACCTTCGCTTAAAAGGAGAAAAGTATAATTCATAAATGGCTCCCTGGAGGTGCATGTATTTGAGAATCATAGGAATTGATCCCGGTTACGGGATTTTAGGTTATGGTGTATTGGAAAAAAACGGTTCGAAGATAGATGTACTGGGTTATGGTGTCATTGAAACGGCCAAAAAAACCCCTCTTCAAAAGAGAGTTAAAAAGCTATACGACGAACTTACAAGTATTCTCAATAAATTCAAACCGGATATAGCCGCTATCGAAAAGATTTTCTTCACTAAAAGTGTAACAACAGCTCTGGAAGTTGGTCATGCAAGAGGAATTGTCCTCCTTGCTTTAGAGGAATTTGGAATCAAAGCAATGGAGTTTCCTCCTCAAATGGTGAAAATGGCCGTGACAGGTTATGGAAGATCCACAAAAAGACAGATACAGATTATGGTTAAAAAACTTCTCAATCTAACTGATATTCCAAAACCAGACGACGCAGCTGATGCCTTGGCTATAGCTTGGTGCGGCCTGCTTAATCTACGAGGTGAGGCAAGTGAAACTGAAGATAAACGAATCTATTAAAAAACTGGGTGAAAAACTGGGGCTAAAACTTCAGGGTGATGCGCTGATCGAAGAGGTCCTACTTTCTGAGGAGGACGAAACGCTTTATATAAATCTCTCCGGGGATTTACTTTCCGACACCACCGAACTGATTGAAAAGCTTGAAAACCTGTTAGGAGTAAGAGTCGTTATCGGTGGAAATAATTTCCATTCCTATACACTCATAGACTTTCTGAAAGAAAAGATAAACAACGGGATAAGGGTATCGATGCAGATGGAAAGCTCTGGCAAGTCACTAATAATAAAAGTGCCCGGTGAATTTGCAAAAGAACGAATAAAAGCCAAACTCCTGAGTATGAGAAAAGAAATTCTCGAAAAATTCGGAAAAGTCCCTAAAATCCATCTCGTTATAGACGAGGAATTCTTCAAGAAGTTGGAAGAAAATGCCAAAAAAACCATACCTCCAACTGTGATTTTGAAAAACACCGAATCAAGAATGAAGGTAAAAGTTGAAAACTCTGAATCGATATTCGGAAAACCCCCACGAAAAAACATTCACTATCCTTCCAAACTCCCTCCCCTCAAAAGTGAGGTTTCAATAGCAGGTAAAATATTCAAAATTGAAGAAAGAAGAAAGAGTGCTTTGGTTTACATAACGGATAAAATAGATTCCATCATCGTGAGAATCGGAGAACGCTCTGTTTCAGAAGCCCTCGAAAAACTCAAGGTGGGCGATTACATAATAGCAACCGGGATATTAGATTCCGATCCCTCTATGGACGGGGAGCCTGTTCTATTCGCCAAAGGAATCTCCAAAGGAGAATCAAATGAAAGAATGGACAACTCTGAAGAAAAGAGAGTAGAGCTCCATGCTCATTCCAAGTACAGCGACTTAGATGCCGTACTCGATATAGAGGAATACCTTGATAGAGTCTCGAAATGGGGTCATAAAGCCGCTGCACTAACAGATCATGGAAACGTTCAGGGAATAATAGAATTCTACAAAACAGCCAAAGAAAAAGGTGTTAAGCCCATCTTTGGAATGGAAGGTTACATGGTCAATGACGTTGAACTCATATATCATGGGGAAATGGATGGAAAATTGAATGAAATCTCCTACGTTGTTCTGGATATGGAAACCACAGGACTCGATGTGGAACGTTCAGAAATAATGGAAATAGGAGCAATAAAAATAGAAGAGGGAAGAGAAGTCGATCAGTTTCACGCGATGATAAAGCCAAAGAAGGGAATAAGCAAAGCAAGTAAAAGAATAACAGGAATAACCGATGAAATGCTTGAAAACGAGCCACCAATTGAAGAAGTCCTTCCAAAATTTCTGGAATTTCTTGGCGATAGTGTGATAGTTGCTCACAACGCAAACTTTGATTACAGATTTCTCAGGTACTGGACGATTAAAACCTGCGGCAAAAATCTGAACAATCCATACATAGACACCCTCTCACTCGCACGAGCTCTTTTGACCATGTCGAGCTACTCCTTGGACAAAGTCGCTTCCAAATTAAAAATAGGAGCTTTCACCCACCACAGAGCTATGGAAGATACAAGGGTAACATCCCGCATATTCCTGAGATTTCTCGAAATGTTAAAAAATATAGGAATCGAAAGGCTATCCGAGCTAAATAAACTCCGAGAGGACATTGATGTTAAATCCATAAAGCCAAATCATGTAACTATTCTCGTAAAAAACAAAGAAGGGCTTAAGAATCTTTATAAACTCGTTACGCTCTCACACACCCAGTACTTTCACAAAGCTCCCAAGATTCCAAAGAGTGGGATAAACAACCTCAGGGATGGCCTGATAATAGGAAGCGGATGCATGAAGGGTGAAGTGGTCGAAGCCGTTCTGGACGGTGCAAACGAATCAGAAATTGAAGAAATAATGAAGTTTTACGATTTCATAGAGATTATGCCACTCGATGTGTACAAACCATCCCTGCGGGAAAGGATGAAAGAAGTTTACAGGAAGATCTATACCCTTGCGAAGAGATTTGACATACCTGTCGTCATGACAGGAGACGTACATTACCTCGATCCAGAGGACAAAAAAATCCGTATGGCGCTTCTTGCCCCACAAAAAGAAAACGAATCCGGAGAATCCGAACTCTATCTCAGAACAACAGAAGAGATGATTAAAGCGGCAATGGAAATTTTTGAAGATAAAAACATCGCCAAAGAGGTCGTAATAAAAAATAGCAACAAAATAGCAGATATGATCGAGGAAGTCCAGCCATTAGAAGGGAAACTCCACCCACCGGAAATTCCAGGTGCTGACAACATCGTCAAAGATCTTTCATACAAAAGAGCCAAAGAATTATACGGAGATCCCCTACCTGAACTCATCGAGAAACGACTTGAAAAAGAGCTTAATGCGATCATAAATCACGGGTACGCCGTTTTGTATCTCATAGCTAAGAAGATAGTAGACAAAGCCAAAGAAGATGGATACGTCGTGGGATCAAGAGGATCCGTTGGTTCATCTTTGGTGGCACATCTCCTTGGAATTACAGAGGTCAATCCACTCCCGCCACACTATGTATGTCCCAAATGCCATTATGTGGAATTCGTAGAAGGCTATGGCAGCGGATACGATCTGCCTGAAAAGAACTGTCCAAAATGTGGCACAAAACTCCTCAAAAATGGCCAGGACATTCCTTTCGAGGTCTTTATGGGCTTCGAGGGTGAGAAAGTACCTGATATAGATCTGAACTTTTCTGGAGAGTATCAGGACAGGGCTCATAGGTTCGTAGAGGAGCTCTTTGGAAAAGACCACGTTTACAGAGCTGGAACGATAAACACCATTGCTGAAAGAAGTGCAAGGGGCTACGTTAGAGGTCTTGAAGAAAAACTGGGAATAAAGTTTAGAAGGGCGGAGTTTGAACGATTGGTGATGGGGGTTAGTGGCGTCAAAAGAACAACCGGCCAACATCCCGGAGGACTCATGATAATACCAAAGCACATGGATGTTCATGACTTTACACCAGTCCAATATCCGGCAAACGATAAAAAATCTGGTGTTTTGACCACTCACTTCGCATACGAACATATACACGACGACATAGTGAAACTGGACGCGCTCGGTCACGATGATCCCACGTTCATCAGGTACCTCAAAGACACTACTGATATAGATCCAATGGAAATACCAATGGACGATCCTCAGACTCTGGCTATCTTCTCATCCACCGAACCTCTTGGAGTGGATCCCCAAGAACTCGGTACTGACGTTGGAACACTCGGGATACCGGAATTCGGAACCAAATTCGTTCGCGGAATGCTAAGAGAAACCCGCCCAAAATCTTTTGCAGAACTTGTAAGAATATCAGGGCTTTCTCACGGAACGGATGTCTGGGTAAACAATGCGAGAGACTGGATAGAAAAGGGTGTCGCAAAGCTTTCAGAGGTTATTTCGTGTAGAGATGACATAATGAATTTCCTGATAGCACATGGAATGGATCCTTTAAAGGCCTTTAAAATCATGGAAAAAGTTAGAAAAGGTAAGGGCCTCTCAGATGAAGACGTGGATGAGATGAAGAAACTCAAGGTGCCAGAGTGGTTCATAGAATCTTGTAAAAAGATAAAATACCTCTTTCCCAAAGCTCACGCTGTAGCATATGTGAGCATGGCTTTTAGAATAGCCTACTTCAAGGTCCATTATCCAATAGCATTCTACTCTGCGTATTTTTCAATAAAAGGCGGCGAGCTCAATTTGGATGCCGTTTTGGGAGGTAAGGAGAGAATAAAACTAAGGCTTGCACAACTTGCCAGTATGAGTGAAAAGGATGTACAGGAGAAGAGTGAAGAAACTACACTGGAGATCGCACTCGAGATGCTCCTTCGTGGATTCAAATTTTTGCCGCCTGATATAGAAAAATCGGACGCCACCAGATTTCTAATTGAAGGAAACGGTTTGAGAATACCATTCAACAGACTCCCGGGTCTTGGAACAAACGTGGCTCTCTCTATTGTTCAAGCAAGAAACGAAAAGCCCTTCTCTTCTATAGAAGACTTAATGAAAAGAACAAAAGTGAACAGATCACACGTCGAGGTCATGAAAAAATACGGGGCTTTAAAAGATCTACCTGACACCGATCAGTTCACATTGTTTTAAACCTCATCCCAGCGCCACATCCAAAAACATCATCGTGGCAAATCCCGTTAAAAATCCCAAAGTGGAAATGTCAGAATTACCGTGACTCTGAGATTCTGGTATTACCTCCTCGACTACCACGTAAATCATTGCTCCCGCGGCAAACGCTAAAGCGAACGGCAGGAAGTACAATGCTCTTATAACCATAGCAACTCCGATCATGGCAGCCAAAGGTTCCACCACACCTGAAAGCTGCCCATACCAAAAACTCTTTAACATGGAAAGGCCCTCTCTTCTCAAAGGCATTGAGACAGCCAGTCCTTCGGGAAAATTCTGAATTCCTATTCCAAGCGCCAAAGCAACTGCACCTGAAAGGCTCAAAGATATCCCCTTAGATATCTCCGCACCAACACTTCCAAAAGCCACTCCCACAGCCAATCCCTCGGGAATATTATGAAGAGTTATTGCCAAAACGAGCAGGGTCGTTTTCTTCCACCTGGTTCTTACTCCTTCAGGAACGTTTTCATAAAGGTGCAGGTGAGGGATGATGGTATCGAGAAGCTTCAAAAAACCTCCTCCAACGAGAAAGCCAATAACAGGGGGGAGCCAAGTACTAAAGCCCAGCTTTTCAGATATCTCTATGGAAGGTTTAAGAAGGGAGAAATAGCTTGCAGCTGTCATGATACCCCCAGCGAACCCGAGCATGGAATCGAGAAACTTGCGAGGAGGATTTTTATGCAAAAAAACAACAGCAGCTCCTGCGGCAGTCATTCCCCAAGTGAAAAATGTCCATTTCAAAGCTTGCAGGTAATAATTCATAAAATCACCTCAAACGCCAAAAACTTCCTTAGCAGCTCTAACGAAATGCTCTGACATCTTATCATCGATATTAACTATCCTCACAAGCTTTAGTGTGGTATCGTGATGATCTTCAAAGAACTTTTCTATGGCTTTGAGAATTATTCTCGTCCCTCTCTCTTTCGGAAACCGGAAGATCCCCATGCTTATTGCCGGCATTGAAATACTCTCAAGCTTCAGCTCATGAGCCCTGAGAAGAGCATTATACACTGCCTTTTCCAAAAGCTCGTCTTCGCCAGAATTTCCTCCTCTCCAAACAGGTCCCACTGTGTGGATAACATATTTTGCCTTTAGTCTTCCCGCCCCTGTAACAGCAGCTTCACCCGTTGGAACAGGTCCGTTCTTTCTAACGTATTCGTCGGATTCCCGCTGTATCTCATATCCACCTGCTCTAACTATAGCCGCCGCCACACCTCCTCCGTGCGCAAGATGGCTGTTAGCAGCGTTTACAACTGCATCTGTCTCTTCCTTTGTTATATCCCCGGTAACTATCTGTATCTCTCTGTCATCATGAAGGAGAATTATCTTCCTCACATCTTGCATATTCTCACCTCCTGAGATACCTCCTTATAAAACCGAAAACCTTATCATAGAATCTATCTGAAAACTCCGGATCCTCAAAGAGTTCATGATAGGCTCCCGGATACTCAGCCAATTCTTTATCCTTGGAAGAAACTCTTTCTATAAACCTCTTAGCACCCTCAGGAGGAGTAACTCCGTCCGCAGTTCCTATTATTACAAGCGTGGGGATAGTCACTCTGTCTGCCAACTCGATTGCCCTCTCAGACTCCACAAAGAAATCTCTTGCCAAAGCAACGGATATTTTTCTGTGTACCAAAGGATCATTCACGTAATTCTCAACCGTCTTGGGATTCCTCGACAGTTTTGATGGATCTATACGATTATCCATGGGCAAAAATGGAACTACAGTTGCCAAGAACTTTGCAAGCCTGACCAAACCCGGTGTGACTTTCTTTTTATCATAAGAGAAACCTGGTGACGAGAGAATAAGCATAGAAGCTCTACCGCCCTCTTCGACATATCTCGCAGCGATTAAACCTCCCAGGCTATGTCCAAATATTATCGGAGGTTTTGGAAGAGACTGAGCGAGTTCGTCCACAATTTTCAAGACCCTTTTCAAGGGTGCATGACCTCTTATCCCAGAACTCCTGCCATGGCCAGGCAAATCAAAAGTCAAAACGGAGAGCTTTTCCATTATAGCCCTTTCGATAAACGGCCAGTACCGTCCGCTGTGTTCGCCAAGACCATGTATGAGAAGAATATGGTCTTCATAAGCCCCCTCATGTCTTTTGTAAACCATAATAACCCCCCTTTTCAATGAGCAAAACTCTTTATTAACCCACCCACAACGAGATCCCAACCATTTACCATAACAAACAAGAGGACCTTAAATGGAAGAGAGACGAATATCGGAGGAATCATTATCATACCCATGGAAAGCAATATCGAGGCAACTATCATATCCACAACTATGAAGGGAATATACAGAAGAACTCCCATCTTGAAAGCAACCTCAAGCTCCCCCAAAATGAACGCCGGGATCAAAACGCTGTTGGGAGCACTTTCAACATCCTTAACTTCCATTCCAACGGCATTTGCCAACATAACAACGTTGTCTTCATTATGATGATTCTTAAGCTCTCCTATCATAAACGCTCTTTCCCTGTCCATGACTCTTTTAAACATCTCCTCGTATCCAATCTTCCCATCCATGTAAGGAACTATCGCATTGTTCCACATATCAGAAAAAACGGGCTGCATAATCAGAAATGTGAGAAAAAGCGCCAATCCGATGAGAACCTGTGTAGGAGGGGTCATCCTCGTCCCAAGCCCGTTTCTCAAAAACGAAAAGACAACGACTATTCGTGTAAAGGATGTAAAAAGGATCAATATGCTCGGAGCAAGGGTTAGAACTGTTAATAAGAGAAGAATCTCCAAAGTGACTACTAACCCTCTGGGACTTCCTGGCTCTCCAACGTTTATATTTATACTCGGAAGGGGAGGAACTCTTTGAGCAAAAGAACTAAAGGTCAATACAATAATAAAAAGAAAGAGGAGGAATTTTCTCATGTATCATTTCCTCCCAAGCCGCTTGAAAAATATATTTCGAAAATCCGGTTTTGTAGCCTCTTGAGTCATGACTTTGCCAGCTTCTATATCATCTAACTTCTTGAGTATAGTCCCACCACTTTGCGATACCAATATGAAATAATAATCATCCATCAGACGCACAAGAAGTATCGATGAGTTTTTATCTATATATCTCCTCTCTAAGATAGCAATATTCTTACCCGGCAGCTTTTTAGAAAATCTACCGCTTATCACCAAGTTCACTATCCACAGAATAACAACGAGCGCTGCTATAGAAAGGATGAATTGGAGTATTACACCCCAGATGAGTCATCATCCCTCCTCGGCCAACTTCTTTATAGCCTCTATAACTCTGGCAGGCTGGAAAGGCTTAACTATGAAATCCCTTGCACCAGCTTGTATAGCTTCTATAACCATGGCCTGCTGCCCCATGGCACTGACCATTATTATCTTAGCATCGGGGTTTATCTTTTTTATCTCCTTCACAGCTTCTATACCGTTCATTTCCGGCATAGTTATATCCATGGTTACTATATCTGGCTGGAGCTCCTTGTACTTCTCAACAGCCTCTTTTCCGTTGGCGGCTTCTCCAACAACTTCAAATCCCGCTTTGGTTATAATGTCCTTAAGAAGCATCCTCATGAAAGCTGCGTCATCGACTATAAGAACCTTTTTACTCATCCTTCGTACCCCCTTTACTCTTCTCCCGCTATTTCATCTATTATCTTAGCAACGTCCAAATAAACCACCAGTCTATCACCTTTCTTTATCAATCCCTTGGACTTTTCACCATATTTTTCGAGTGAACCCATGCTTTCAACTTCCTGGGTGGATGTCCTGAGCACACCTTTGACACTTTCCACCAGAAAGCCCGCCTCTATCTCGTTGTATTTTATAACTACTATGCTTTCATACTTTGACTCATCTACATCCGTTCCCAAGACATATGCCAAATCTATTATGGGTACTATCCTTCCTCTTAGATTTATAATACCCTTTATCATTGGCTTAGACTTTGGAACAGGTGTTATGTCCGTCTTATCTATGACTATCTCAACATAGTCAACATCGAAAGCCATCTCTTGATCTCCAACTACAAAACTCAAAACTTCGAATTCTCTCACAAGTTCCTTTTCACTTATCTCCATGCTCTCACCTCACACCATCAAATTCGCTACATCCAAGATCAATGCGATGCTTCCGTCTCCAAGAACAGCACCACCGCTGAATTCCTTCACATCCGCAAAGAGTTTACCCAAGCTCTTTATCACTATATCATCTTGACCTATGAGGGTATCTACAACTATACCATATTTCTTGTTTCCCATTCTTATTATCACAACGTTCATAGAATCTTCGACATCTTCATGCGGGAGCTGTAAAACCTCCCAGAGTTTTATTATAGGTATCACCTCTTGCCTAATAACAACTACTTCCTGATCCTGCACCACTTGTATATCTTCCTTGGTTATCTTCAAAGTACTGTCTATCGTTGCGATTGGAATGGCATAAACGAAATCATTAACCTTAACAAGGAGCGCTTGGATTATCGCGAGAGTCAAAGGCAGTCTTATCGTAACTTTCGTTCCCTTATCTTTCTGAGACTCTATGCTCACATTTCCATTGAGACTTTCAACAACGTTCTTCACAACATCCATTCCAACTCCTCTTCCAGAAACCTCTGTTACCTCCTCTTTCGTTGAGAATCCTGGGAGGAATATCAACTCAAATATCTTTTCATCAGGCAATGTTGCGGCTTTCGCTTCGTCTATCAAACCTCTTTCTACCGCTCTTCTCGTTATCTTCTCTCTATCCAATCCCCTACCATCATCCGAAACTTCTATAACAACATTGTTACCCTCATGGCGAGCAGAAAGGACGATCGTTCCAACCGGCGGCTTTCCTTTTGCAACCCTCTCCTCTTTGGGCTCTATACCATGATCGATCGCATTCCTCAAAAGGTGAAGCAGCGGATCGCCTATCTCTTCCACAAATGTCCTATCGAGCTCCGTCTCTTCTCCTTCAACAACGAAGTTCACTTCTTTTTTCATTTGCTTTGCTAAGTCTCTGACCATTCTCGGGAACCTGTTGAAGACATAGGCAATAGGAACCATCCTTATCTTCATCACTATGTTTTGAAGATCGAGCGTTATTCTCGAAAGCTGAGCAAGCGATTCATCAACTTCCTTTATGTTGTATTTCTTCAAAGTCTCAACAATTCTACTCCTCGCTATAACGAGCTCTCCCATGAGATTCATCAACGTGTCCAATTTTTCTATATCAACCCTAACAGTTTGCGTTATCTTTTTCTTCCTTCTATCGACCTTCTTAGACGCTGTGACTTTCTCAATTTCGGGCTTTTCTTCTATCTTCTCTTTTTTCACCTCTTTACCCGCCTGGAACTTCTCCGGTTCAAACTCTTTAACCACAACTTTATCTATATCCGCTATAGAAGTAATGTCTTTCGAAAGCTCCTCAGCACTTTCCTTTATAACGACTATCATATCCACATCGAGATCGAATTTTTCATCTTCTATATCTTCGACGGGTGGGTTAGTCCTCAGAATTTCGCCGCCTTTATCCTCAATCTTATGGAATACCAGATACATTCTCGCCGCTTTCAGCTGTGTGCCTTCTTTCAAACTGACTTTCACATAATACGGATTGAATCCTTTTTCCTTCGCCTCATTGATAACGTGCAAAAGATCATCGGTAATCTCAATGGGTATTTCCTCTGCTTCGCCTTTACTTTCAGGCACCGTTTTCTCTTCCGCCTTCGCCTTCCCCGCCGGTTCACTCAAATCCACTTTGCCCTCAAGCATCTCTTCAAACTCCGAAATAAGCCCTTTGACATCTATATCTTCCAACTCGTCCGTTCCATTTTCAACTATGTTGTTCAACATATGCTCTATCACATCCGCACCTTTGAAGAGTCTGTCCACTATGTCCTCTGTTAAAAGCATCCTACCGTTCCTTATTTCATCGAGCAAATTCTCCATTCTATGGCAGAGGGTCATCATGGTGTTGAACTCCATTGTACCTGCCATTCCTTTGAGGGTATGAAGTATTCTGAAAAGCTCGTTGATGGCTTCCATATCCTCCATGTTCTGCTCTATACGGAGGAGAACATCGTTCATCTGTTGTATGGCTTCCCTCGTTTCATCTATGAATACTCCCAAGTATTCATCTTTCATCATCTTCCATCCCTCCCATCAAGCTCCTTCTAAGGATGTCAAGAGCTGTCATAACACTTTTAGCCCTTATAACATTTCTTTCTCCTCTAAAGTTATGCTTCCTAACCTCAATTTTTTCTTTTCGATTTATCAATCCTATATAAACTGTACCGACGGGTTTTTCAGCTGTTCCACCTTCGGGACCAGCTATGCCCGAAACCGCTATTCCCCAATCGGTATTGAACTTTTCGAGAAGACCTTTTAGCATCTCTTCAACACATCTCTCACTTACAGCCCCGTACTTTTCAAGCGTGGCCTTCGAAACTCCCAATTCGGAGATTTTCACTTCGTTATCATAGGCTATTATACCACCTTTGAAAACCCTTGACGCACCTGGAACATTGACCAATCTACCCGAAAGAAGGCCACCCGTGCACGATTCGGCAACCGCTACTGACTCTCCTCTTTCACTCAAAAGCCGTACTACCCTTTCCTCCATGCTTTCATCATCTTCCGCGTATATGTCCATGGAATACTTCGAAGATCTTATTTTCATAAGAATTTCATTCAACGCTTCTTTAAGACTCTCGGGAACCGTGAATCTTATCTTTATTCCCTCGACATAATCAGCTTGAGTAGCCACAGAGATCCTTGGGTCCGAATAAATCATATGCTTTAAATCATCTTCAAGAACCGACTCTCTTACTCCATAAAACTTCAAAGTCTTCGTGTAAATCGGTTCATCAACTTCAAGAAAGGCTTTCGCTTTTTCAAAAACGTCCATCATCTCCCGAGGAGGCCCTGGCATTATCACTATTTTCTTTCCATCTTGTTCAATAAACTGTCCCGGAGCACTACCAACATCATTCTCAAGAGGCAAGGCACCATCGATCAACATCGCCTCTTTTTTAATGCCATCGACTACCTTCCCTGCAAAATCCCTCACCTTTTTAGCAACTCTTTCATACAACCCCTCATCAAAAACCAAAGGCCTTCCCAACGCCCTGGAAACAGCTTCACGCGTCAGGTCATCTTTAGTCGGTCCTAATCCCCCCGTTACGAGCAGAACATTGACATCTCTCAAACAGAACTTCACAGCTTCCACTATATCTTCGATCTTATCCCCAACTGACACGATACACTTCACCGCATATCCAAGCTTTTTCATCTCGGCAGAAAGCCAAGAAGAATTTCTATCGAATATAACCCCTTCGACTATTTCACTTCCGATCGTCAAAATCGAAGCAGTTTTCATAATATTTCACCTCATGCCAGGAATTTACTGCGATTTTTATTTTATCATGAATGCTATTTAAAGGAACTCAAGAAAATGACGATAAATTATAAAGAGGAGTTGTAAACCACAAGGAGGTGGGCCAGATGAGGATTGATCCTTCAACGAGGGTTGCAAATGAAGATATCCCCAAAAACGTACCCGCTCCTATCTCGAGAGGTTCTGCAACCCCTGTTGGGGAGGAAAGAGCTCCCAACAATGACAAAGATTTGGGTCTTCCAAAAAAACCAGAAGAGCTGGTTAAAACCTTTGAGAACAAGTTAAAAAGGCTCAAGAAAATCTTCAAAACGGAATTAGAATTTTCTGTAGACAAAGATACAAATATCATCGTTGTTAAGATAAAAGACACCGAAACTGGCGAGATTATACGTCAAATTCCTCCAGATGTGGTTGTCAAGCTCGCCAAAGCCATAGACGAATTCTTTGGACTCTTATTTGACGAAAGGGTGTGATAGGTATGAGTGATTTCATCAGCTCGATTGCCAATTCGATCAATTACAAGTACACATCTAATTTGGGATGGTTCCAGTTTGGTGGAATATCATCGGGGCTGGATACAGCATCTATTATAGAAAAAATCTTGGAGTTCGAAGGAAGACCTCTGCAAAACCTCAACTTAAAGTACGAGAAACTCAAGCTCCAGAGAAAAGCCTTCGAAGAAATAGACAGCAAATTGGAAGAACTAAGGGACCTGATATTTGAACTTCGCTTAAAATCAAACGTAATGTTGAAAAGCGCCACATCTTCCAATGAATCGCTGCTAACCGCGAGCGCATCTTCCAGCGCAATAAATGGCACTTTCTATGTAAAAGTTCTCTCGCTTTCAACTTCTTCCATACTCCAAGGATATGAAATAAAAGATGAGAACTTCAGCACATCAAAGACATATGGAGAGCTCACGTATTACACCACTCCTGAGGACTCCCAGATAAAAATATACGTTTACGATACGAGCGATCCTCAGAATCATTCAGAAACAGAATTGACCATAAGCACTGGAGATACCATCGAAGACATTTTGAATAACATACAGCAAGCTATCGCGGGAGTTGCTCCCAACGCCGAAGTAAGCATCGATTCTTCCGGGAAGCTCGTAATCGACACCAAAGATTCCACAAAAGTGGTAAGCATTACTCAGCTCTCGGGTAACTTCTTGACGGTTTTCCATTTAGACGAAGCCCCCGCTTCAGGAAGCAGGATAGAAGGCAGTGCACCTATATGGGCTTTGAGTACCTCTCAAACCTTGGAATACATCGGAAACATGGAAGGATTAACCCTCAACGACACAGGTACTATCGTAATAAATGGTGTTTCAATTTCGTTGAATAAAACCGATACCCTTGCTGACGTGATCTCAAAAATCAACTCCTCTGATGCCAACGTTTACGCGTATTTCGATTACCACACCAACACTTTAACACTCACACGAAAAGACACGGGCAATCAACCCATAGACGTCCAAGAAGGAGACGGAGGAAACTTCGGAAAAGTTCTTGGTCTCGTCTCTAACAATTCGGATTATCCAATCTTCACGCCTGGCCACGGCGCTCATGTGCAGATAAGTTACGATGGTGTGAACTTCACGGATGTATACTCCAACAGCAATCAAGTTGAATACCAGGGTGTCACGCTGAATCTCAAAAACGCTGATCCAAATCAAACTGTAATTGTAAGCGTTTCAACAGACACTGAAGGCATCAAGAACAAGATAAAGGAATTCGTTGACAAATGGAACGAAGTGCTTGGATACATCTATTCAAAATTGAATGAAGAACCCGTTAAGGACAAAGATTGGAACGAAATGAGCGACGAAGAAAAGATGAAGGGGATTCTAAGAAATGACCAATATCTGCGTGGTTTATTTGAAAGAATCAAAGAGTACATGATCGATTCCTTCAACGCTTCAGGAGAGATTCATCACCTGTTCGAAATAGGAGTATCCTCAGGTGACGTTGGCGGCGGTTATGAAAACATGATGAAAGGTCACTTGGAAATCGATGAGGAAAAACTTGACGAAGTTATAAACAACAATTTCGATGAGTTGTGGGAATTTCTCGGCGGAGCAGATGACGCCTTCTTTGAGAGATTGCACGACTTCCTATGGGATGTTACGAAATTCGGCGGTGAAATCGATTCAGTTGCCGGCATCAACGGTAGGCTGTACAGAGAGCAGCGTTATCTGGCAGATCAAATCGCTGATTGGGTCAGGAGATTGCAAAAACGAGAAGAAGAGCTCTGGCAAAAATTCTCTTACATGGAACAGGTGATTTCCAGGTTCCAAGCCCAAAGTGCCTGGCTGGCCCAGTTCACAGCCGCGCGGCAAAAGTAATGTGCACAGCTTCCTATCTTGCATAAAACAAAAAGGGGGCGAAAGCCCCCTTTCAATTTTTTTCTAAGATCCCATCTCACTCCCAAGGATTCCATTCACCCGATAAATACCTGTCTATTGCTTTCGCTGCTCTCTTTCCAGCTCCCATCGCCTCTATAACTGTGGCCGCTCCTGTAACTATGTCCCCTCCTGCGAAGACTCCTTTTACATTCGTTGCGCCAGTTTCGAGATCTGCATCTATGTACCCCCACTTGTTTTTCTTAAGCTGCGGGAATTCATCAAGGAGCACCTTCTGTGCCTGCTGTCCAATCGCCTCTATAACCATATCCGCTTCTATGAAATCCTCCTCACCAGTGGGAACTGGCCTCCTCCTCCCAGACTCATCCGGTTCACCAAGCTCCATCACAGCACATCTCACACCGATGACGTTTCCTTCTTCATCTCCAACGTACTCCTTGGGCTGGCGCAGCCAGTGAAACTCTATACCCTCTTCGACAGCGTGGTGGTACTCTTCGAGCCTTGCTGGCATTTCCTTCTCCGTTCTCCTATAAATTATCATGACCTTTTCCGCACCAACCCTTAGAGCCGTTCTGGCAGCATCCATCGCCGTGTTACCAGCTCCAATAACAGCCACTTTCTTACCCACAATTATGGGTGTGTCGTACTCGGGGAATTCATAAGCCCTCATGAGATTCACTCTCGTCAAGAACTCACTGGCTGAATAAACACCATTGAGGTTCGTTCCCGGAACACCTATGAACTTCGGAGCTCCTGCACCGACTCCTATGAAGACTGCATCGAACTCGCTCAAGAGCTCATCAACAGGAATGGATTTTCCTATAACGACATTCGTCATTATCTTTACACCAAGCTTCTTTATATACTCTACTTCTCTTTCCACTATCCTCTTTGGAAGCCTGAATTCTGGGATTCCGTATATCAAAACACCGCCGGGCTTGTGGAAAGCCTCAAATACCGTTACATCGTAACCCATTTTCGCGAGGTCCGCGGCTGCTGTCAGGCCAGCAGGACCAGCTCCAACTACTGCAACTTTCTTTCCCTTTTTCTCCTTGATCTCAGGAATTTTCACTTCTCCCTGCTCAGCTTCCCAATCTGCCACGAATCTCTCCAATCTTCCTATGGCAACCGGCTCATGACCTGGTATCTTAGCGACAACACATTGCGCCTCACATTGATCTTCCTGCGGGCAAACCCTTCCACAGATAGCCGGAAGGTTGTTGTACTGTTTTATGGTATCGATAGCTGCTCTAAAGTTCCCCTCTTTTATGTACTTTATAAACGTAGGAATGTCTATGTGGACAGGACATCCGCTCACACATGGTTTGGTGGGACAAGTTATACATCTTTTGGCCTCGGCTATAGCCTCCTCCGGCGTGTACCCAAGTGCAACCTCGTTGAAGTTATGAATTCTTTCCTTAGGATCCTGCTCTTTAATGGGAGTTTTCTTAGGAGGTATGTTCAGAGCCATGACACATCACCCACCTTTTCCAAAAACCTCTTGAAAGCTTCTTCTTCCTTTTTCTTATATTGCGTCATCCTCCTCATAAGCTCATCCCATTCAACTTGATAACCGTCGAACTCTGGACCATCCACACATGCGAATTTTATTTCTCCGCCTACGGTTACCCTGCAAGCGCCACACATACCCGTACCATCCACCATTATCGGGTTAAGAGAAACCCACACTTTAGGTATGCCGAGCTCTTTGCCCTTGAGAGCTGCAAACTTCATCATTATCGTGGGACCAACAGCCCAAGCTACATCGAATTTCTCGCCTCTTTCCTTTACAAGATATTCCATTGCATCCGTTACAACACCTTTCATCCCCAACGTTCCATCATCCGTGGTTATTACTATCTCCCCAAATTTCTTGAACTCTTCTTGCATTATGACATATTCTGCGCTCCTTCCACCCAATATCGAGATTATCTCGTTTCCCGCCTCGTGCAATGCCTTGGCTATCGGATGGAGAGTGGCTATTCCAACACCTCCGCCGATGAGAAGCACTCTTCCGTACTTTTCTATCTCGCTCGGCTTTCCCAGCGGACCTACAACATCGAGGATTTCATCTCCTTCTTTCATCATGCATAGTTCGTACGTCGTTTTTCCAACAGCTCTGACTATCATTCTGAACGCTTTTTCTTCGGGATATACATCGGCTATCGTCAGCGGAATTCGTTCTCCATGTTCATGGAGCCTTACGACTATAAAATGTCCTGGCTTTGCATGCTCCGCCACGAGGGGAGCCTCAACAACAAAGTCATGTACCAGATGGGCCAACTTCCGCTTTCTCAGTATTTTGTGGGGCACTTTCTTCCCTCCCTTTGAATAATTTCGCCACTCTCCTCGCCATACTCCTTATCCTCTTTATGTATTCCTGTCTCTGGGTAACAGATATGGCATTTCTCGCATCCAAGAGGTTGAAAACGTGTGATGCCTTTATCACTTGCTCGTAAGCTGGAAGATAGAGTCCCAGATCCGAAAGCCTCTCAAATTCCCTATAATGATCCTCGAAGTGTCGAAACAGCATTTCCACATCCGCTTGTTCGAAGTTGTAAATGGACTGTTGCCTCTCGTTTTCCAAAAAGATTTCCCCGTACTTCACACTCTCGTTCCATCTCACATCGAATACGCTATCCACACCCTGTAAAAACATGGCGATTCTTTCCAAACCATAGGTTATCTCGAGTGGTATCTCTTCCAGCTGTATACCCCCGATTTGCTGGAAGTAAGTGAATTGGGTTATTTCCATTCCATCGAGCCAGACTTCCCATCCCACCCCCCATGCACCAAGAGTCGGTGACTGCCAGTTGTCCTCGACAAAACGTATATCGTGCTCCCTCGGATCTATGCCCAACTCCTCCAAAGACTTCAGATACAGCTCTTGTGCATTCCCTGGGGAGGGTTTCATTATCACCTGAAACTGGAAATACCTCTGCATTCTATTGGGATTCTCGCCATAGCGGCCATCTGTGGGACGCCGCGAAGGCTGGACAAACGCCACCTTCCATTCACCCGAGCGAAGACAGCCGAAGAAAGTGGAAGGATGGAAAGTCCCGGCACCCATTTCCATATCGTAAGGCTGGTCTACAAAGCATCCTTGTGAAGCCCAGAACTTCTGCAGAGTGAATATCAGATCTTGAAGATACACCATATCCCTCCTCCACTCAAAGGCTATCCTATAAAATAGAGCGCTTTAAAGTCAAATTTTCTTCCTTCTGAATATCTTCCAGAACCACCCGACTTTGTGATTTTTTTCTGTTAATTTTTCCACCATTTCCTTTACCTCCTTCAGCTCCTCTTCCAATACATCAAGTCTCCTCAAAATCTCACTTCCCAAATCTTCCGATAGCTCACCCCTCATCTTTCTAACAGCACCCTCACTCGTGTATCCAGCTCTTACAAGTGTCAGAAATTCGCTGAGAACCCTTTCCGCTTCCTCATCTAACATGAAACCAACAGGGCCCTCTTTTAATCTCAAAAGTCCTTTCTCGTTAAGAAAAAGAAGGTACTTTCTCGTCGTCGAATACGGAAGCCCCAACTTCTTTGCCAGACCTCTCAAAGTCACCTCAGATCACCTCATATTATCTTCGGAATCTTTTCCGCTTCTCCCAACAGTTTAAGATAAACCGACGTTGTCGCTATAGATTCATGACCAAGCACCATTTGTATTCTGTTCAACGGCATTCCCCTTTCCATGAGCGCTATAGCAAAGGTATGCCTCAAGCTATGCGGGGTTAAATTCTTCTCTATGCCTGCTTTCTTCAAATACTCCTTCATTTTTCTTTGAATGGTACGGGCACTAACTATCCTCTCAAAAACCCCCGCCTTTCTTGCTTCCTCCACCACTTCCCTATTTATCTGAACGACTCTCTCTTTGTTCCCTTTTCCCTTGATCCTAATCCTTGCATAATCACCGAGAACATAAACATCAGACTCTTTTAGCGCTAAAAATTCGGATATTCTCATCCCAGTGTTCACCAAAAGCCGGAAGATCGATTTGTAAAAAGGATCATCTATGACAACGAACAATTTCTTGTGCTCATCAGGCGCCATGTAATGCGGCCGCGCCTTATGAAGAGGCGGCTCCGCTTCCTTCCCAAATCTCTTTTCTGAA
>JALWSA010000040.1 GCA_026993805.1 Thermotogaceae bacterium
GTTGAGATGAGGAGCACTGAGTATCTCCTGAACGGAATTGGTTCCACGCTCGTAAATGTCTTTGGGGCGGATGGTTTCAGTGTTATTCTCACGCCGGAGGATAAGAAATGGTATTACATAGCTTGGTCTGGATTCTACGATAAAAACGATCTTTTTAAAATAGCTGAGGAACTTCAGGCTTTAGAAGTTTCGAATATAAAGATGATTTTGGATAGTGGTGATGTCGGTTTCATAAACGACACAGAAAGGTATGGGCATTGGAAAGGAGAAAACAATCCCGTTAAATCGTGGCTCGGGATGCCGATGATTGTTAGGGGAAAGATGATAGGTGTTATTTCACTCGATTGGTTTGAAAAGAGGAGAGTCAAAGGATGGATGGTAGCACTGGCTCGAGATTTGATCGGAGATATATCGAAAATACTGGAAAGCTTCGAGGGTGTTATGAGGGTTTTAGCGGAACCCAATGTGGATCCCATACTTGGTATTCCAAACGAAAATGCATTGATGGAGGGTCTTAAGGAAGTGCGAGAAGAAGAGAGAAGTGTGGGAATTCTTTACATAAAACTGGAAAATTTTGAGAAGATTTCAAAAATTTACGGAGCTCAGATGGGAAATGAGATTTTAAAAGCAGCGTATAGGAGACTTTCCGAGGGAATCGCTAAAAGGGGAAGGATATACAAAATTTCGGGTAGTGAATTCGTGGTGCTTTTGGAGAACCCACTTCCAGGAGTTTTGATGAGTTTGGAAAGAAGGATAAACAATGCTTTTTTACGGATAATAGACGTTGA
This sequence comes from Thermotogaceae bacterium, assembly GCA_026993805.1. Classification (GTDB taxonomy): domain Bacteria; phylum Thermotogota; class Thermotogae; order Thermotogales; family Thermotogaceae; genus JALWSA01. The sequence continues at coordinate 789 of JALWSA010000040.1, forward strand.
AAAGGCTGGGAAAAGGGCTTTTGTAAAGCTCAATTTGAAGACTGGTATTGCCATGTCTCCTTTGGACGTTCGTGATCCTACAAAACTCCTTGGATTCGCGAAGAAAAATGCAGGATAAAGATGTGTCACATGTACCCAAGTCCCGTCATTTTTCCCAAATTCAGTGATTTTTTAAGCTCCTCTGGATCTATTCCTTCCCTTTCGCATAGAAGTATCAGGGCCTGATCGATGTCCCACTGCGCGTCTTTGATGGCTTTCGCCACTCTCTCATAGCCGAACCTTTTTATGAGAGGTGTGAGATTGGATACTGATCTTTCAAGGTTTTCGACACACTTCTTTTCGTTTGCTTCTATTTTTAGAATGTAGTTTCTGAGCGCTCTGCACGCGTTTTTAAGAAGCTTGATGGATTTTAGCGTTAAATGGACTATCATGGGCGTTAATTGGTTCAGTTCCAGGTTTCCCAGGGCGCATGCGTGCTCTATCGCCACATCATGGGCAAAGACGATGTGAGAGAGCTGCATCACATATTCCGGAATCACCGGGTTAACCTTGCCCGGCATTATGGAGCTTCCCGCCTGCACCGCAGGAAGCCTTATCTCTCCTATCGCCGTGCTTGGTCCGCTTCCGAGAAGTCTTATGTCTCCGGAGATCTTGTAAAGGTTTACTGCAAACGACCTTAAAAGTCCATGGACTTCCGAGAACACATCGAGATTTTGAGTTGCGTCTATCAGGTTTTCAGCCTTTGCTATCTTTATTTTCGAGACTTCCCTGATTTTTTCCACTATTTTCAAAATGTAGTTTTTAGGCGCTCCTATTCCTGTTCCTATGGCAGTCCCGCCCATGTTGACGCTTCTAATTCTCTCTATGACCTTGTTTAAGCGCCACCGGTCCCTTGCCAGGGAATCCGCCCATGCTCCGAATTCCTGGCCTAACATTATCGGTGGCCCGTCCATCAGCTGCGTTCTTCCCGGTTTCCTTATGCCATAAAACTCCTTTTCTTTTGCCTGTATAGCATCCTGCAGACTCACGATCTCTTCTTCCAGTTCCTGTATCCTGACTATCACCGCCATTTTGGCTGCCGTCGGGAATGTGTCGTTGGTTGATTGGTGAAGATTTACATGATCGAGAGGACTTACCAAATACTGTCCCTTTTTTCCACCCAGTATCTCTGTAGCCCTATTGGCTATAACTTCGTTTATGTTCATGTTCACAGAAGTTCCCGCACCGCCGCTGAGCGGATCTACCACCACGAAATCTTTCAGCTGGAACCATTCGTCACATGCTTTGGATATCGCATCCGATATCTTCTCGTTGAGATATCCGAGTTCTCCGTTGAGAAGAGCGGCTGCTTTTTTCACCATGAAATACGCCCAGGTGAATTTTTCATCGAATCTCTCGCCGGTCGGCGGGAAGTTTTCAAGGGCTCTTTGCGTGTGTATCCCCCAGTAAACGTTATCGGGAACTTCCATTTTTCCGATGTAGTCTTCTTCGATTCTCAAACACTCACCCCCAGACCGAATGGCTCGATGCATCTTTGAAGGACCCCGTGAAGATATGTGATCATCACGCCGTAGTTGACCATGGGCTTTCCAAGGCGCTTTGCTATCCTGTACCTTCTGAGCATTGCGGATCTGTTCACAACACACCCACCACAGTGAACAATTAGTTTTGCCGTTTCGACTTCTTCTGGCTTTGGAAATTCTTTGCCCGCTATTACCCTGAATCTGAGATCTGCGCCCGTGTGGTTTACGAGCCAGCGCGGTATCTTCACCCTTCCTATGTCTTCCGTTAAGGGTCTGTGCGTGCACGCTTCCATTATTATCACTTCATCTCCGTCTCTGAGCTCTTCTACGGTTTTAAGGCTCTCTACGGAATATTCCAGATCCCCCCTGTATCTCGCTTCGAGTATGGAGAATGTAGTGACTGGTACATCCTCCGGGATGTCGGAGATGACCTTGGTTATGCTCTGTGAATCCGTGACAACGAGAGAAGGTTTGCAAGAGAGATTCTCGAGAGCGTGTCTCAGTTCCCTTTCCTTTACGACCACCGCCACGGCTTCACTGTCGAGTACTTCCCTTATACCGTGAACTTGGGGCATTATTAGCCTTCCTTTGGGAGCTCCCAGGTCTATCGGAACGACCAGCACGACTATATCGCCACCGTCTATAAGGTCTGAAAGAAACGGGACTTCTTCATCAGAAGGTATGATTTCGCTCAAAAGCTCCCCTATATTCTCGAATCCCGCTTTGTTTTTGCTCGAGACGACCGCGGCTTTGCACGAAAAGGTTTCTTCGTAGAGTTTTTTCAGCGTTTGGGCTCTTTGCTCCAGAACATCTGATTTGTTGACCACAACCATGAAAGGAATATCGATCTCTCTGAGAATGGAAACCAGAGCTTTTTCGTACTCTCCTGGCTCGTTGTCCACAACGACGATGGCCGCATCCGCCCTATAAAGGGATCTCTTTGCCTTCTCGACTCTCTTTTGCCCGAGTTTTCCTATGTCATCAAGTCCTGGGGTGTCCATGAAGGTCACAGGGCCTATTGGTTTGAGCTCCATCGATTTGTATACCGTATCGGTGGTAGTTCCTGCAATGTCGCTCACGATGGAAACTTCCTGACCTGTTATGGCGTTCATAAAGGAAGACTTCCCAACATTCCTTCTTCCCACGATGGCTATGTATCTTCGAAAACCGCCCATTGTGCTCATTTCTGATCTCCCCCTTCCAATACCGCCGCCACCCTTCTGGCAAGGTTTTTTGCCCTTTCCATATTCTTGATCCCTTCGCAAAAGACGATAATTTGGCCGTCATCGTAAAGAACTTCTGGTGGCAGGAACAGCTCTTCTCCTGCTTTGAGCCCTTCTATGTACGAGATCCTTCTCCCAATTCTTTTTGCCACCCATACCTTTCCGCCTTCTTTTACGATCTGGCTTAGAAGATTCATCACTTCAGAATCTGACATCCCTTTCTCCCCTTTTGATCCTTTCAACACCCTTTTTGACGGCTTCTTTTATTCCGTCGTCCATTTTCTCTATCTCTTTCTCTATCAGTTTCCAGCCGATTTCCTTGGTCTCTTGTGTTGCGTAATCGCAAAGGTATTCCGTCAATGTGAATATGGCGTTCGGCGTGCAAAATCTCTTGACGAATCCGGGTATTGCGAATTCCATGAAATGTTCTCCAGTTCTCCCTGCCCTGTAGCATGCCGTGCAGAACGATGGAATGAAACCAGACTTCATGAGCTCTCTAATGACTTCGTCCAGTGACCTTCTGTCGGCAAGGAGGAACTGGCTCTTTTTTACGGTTTCGGGGTCTTTGTTCGAATAAGAGCCGACTCCGATGCTTGATCCCGCGTCTATCTGCGAGACTCCGAGTTTTATCACTTCGTCTCTGAGATCCGGACGCTCCCTTGCGGTGAGTATCATGCCGGTGTACGGAACAGATAGCCTGATTATGGAGACGAGCCTTTTGAAGTCGAAGTCGCTTACAGGATGGGGCGGTTTTTGGGAAAACGGTGTGTTGACGGCAGGCTCGATTCTGGGGAAAGATATCGTATGCGGTCCTACTCCGAATCTCTCTTCAAGGTGGATGGTGTGATAAAGAAGCCCCATCACTTCGAATTTCCAGTCATAAAGTCCAAAGAGTGCTCCTATTCCAACATCGTCTATTCCGGCCATCATTGCCCTGTCGAGTCCGTAAAGTCTCCATGCAAAGTTCGATTTCGGGCCCTTTGGGTGTAGTTTTTTATAGGTGGGGTAATGGTATGTCTCCTGGAATATCTGGAATGTTCCGATCCCGACGGATTTTATTATCTTGTAGCCTTCCACGCTCTGGGGTGCAGCGTTGACATTCACTCTCCTTATCTCTCCGTTTCCCAGTTTTGTGTTGTAGATTATGTCTATCGTCTTTGCTATGAACTGCGGTGAATATTTGGAGTGCTCTCCGTAAACGACGATGAGTCTTTTGTGACCCTTGTTCACCAGCGCTTTGACTTCTTCTTTCAGTTCTTCTTCCGTTAACGTTTTCCTGAGAACTTTTTTGTTTGAAGTTCTGAATCCGCAGTAGACGCAATCGTTCACGCATTCGTTTCCTATGTAGAGCGGAGCAAAGAGAACTATTCTGTTGCCGTATATGGTTTCTTTGAGTTTTCTTGCCGCTATGAACATCTCTTCTATGAGATCTCTGTCTTCGACGTTCAAAAGGGTTGCTGTCTCCTCGGGCTCCAGCCTTTCCTTGGAAAGGGATTTTGCCAGTATCTCCTTTACTCTAACGGGATCTGGATTTTTCGTCTTTTCCAAAAGCTCATGAATTTCATCCTGTGGTATAAAGGTCTTGAGCTTTTCTTTCTCCTTCATGAAAACATACATCACAACTCCCCCTTTCTTATAAGGCTTAACTTTGTCTTTACGCCGCTCATCTGTCCCAGTTTTCCACTCAAAGCACCTGCCGTGTCGTTGTTTGTTTTCAGAACGACGAAGATTATCGCCATGTTTTCATCCGGTACGGGAAATCCAACGCGAAGCTTTATGTGCTCTGCGAACTCGTGGAGCAGCTCGTTGACTGCTTTGTAGCTTTTTTCCCTATCACTGACAAGGATGTTGAGTATGTACCAGTTCATTCTCGATCCCCCTTTTCCTGAATCCCTTGCTTTTCGATGGAATTCTGCCAACAGACTTTATGAGCCTTACAGTGCAAGATGCGCAAATCGTGTCGTCACTTTCGAAAATGCATATTTTTCCGGGGTAGAGTTGATATTTGGCTCTATAAGGTGAAGGAGTCATGTTCGGCATGATGACGTTTGCTCCGCACTTCAAGGCAAGCTCCCTTCCGCGGGGATGGAGTGTGCCCATGGCAGTGGTTGCGGGTATGTTGCAAGTTGGCATGAGAAGGCGCGTCAGGGCTATCATCTTCAATGACATTCTCAGACTTCCCTTTTTCTCTTTTGCAAGAGGTGTGTCAGGATGTGGGATAAAGGGTCCGATTCCTGCCATATCGGTGTCTATCTCTCTCATGAAGACAAGGTCTAAAGCGAGCTCTTCCGGGCCCTGACCCGGCAAGCCAACCATGCATCCTGCACCTATTTCATATCCGAGTCTTTTCAATGTCAAAAGATGGGATTCTCTCTCTTCGAAAGAGCTACCAGGATGGAGCTTTGCGTAAAGGGCAGGAGAAGCGGTCTCGTGTCTCATCAGGTATCTGTCCGCACCCGCATCCTTCCAAACTCTGTAATAGCTCTCCGGCCACTCGCCGAGGCTCAGGGTTACCGCAACATCGAATCCCTTTATCTTTTGGATGATCTCTGCTATCGCGTCTGGCATGTAATAAGGGTCTTCTCCAGATTGTAGAACAACCGTTTTGATTCCCTTTTGCGCTATGAGCTTTGCTCGCTCGACTATCTCACTGGGAGTCATCCTGTAGCGAGAAAGTTTTTTGTTCTGGGCTCTCAGCCCGCAGTAAAGGCAGTTTCTTCTGCATACATTGGAAAACTCGATGATGCCCCGCAGAAAAACTTCGTCTCCCAAGTACTTCTTCCTGACTTCATCTGCCGCTTTGAAGAGATCTTCGTCTATTGCGGGATCTCTGAGAATATCCACGAGCTCTTCATAAGTTACGCTATCGGGCCTTTTCGTGAGTTTCTCGATAATTTCCTTCAAAATAAATCCCCTCTCACGCGCCGAGAGAGGGGATATTTTTCCCGCATACTTTCATCACCCTCCCTCGGTGTCAGGCTTTCCGCCCTTCGCCTCAGGATATGTGAATTTATTCTCATTTTTCATGAGAATTATATCACTTTGTTCGGGAACCATGTCAAGTGCTTGTTTATCACTCCTCCACATCTGAAGTTGAAAGAGAGGCATACAGGTGGTAAAATTGGTTAGCACTCAATGGAGGTGAGTGCTAATGAAGAGGAACGAGCAGAGGATGTACAAAGTGCTCTTTTCGATAGTCAGGGAATACATAAGGACGAAAAGACCGGTGAGCTCCAAGAGAGTTCTGGAGGTCACAGATCTGTCCTGGAGCGGTGCAACAGTAAGGAATGATATGAGGAAGTTAGAGGAACTCGGGTATATATACCAACCACACACATCGGCCGGAAGGATTCCGACCGATAAGGGCCTTCGTTTTTATTTAGATGAGATGATGAAGATGAGAAAGGAATGGAAAGAAGAAGATCTTGGAATAGAGGTTTCCCAGAGGTTCCCTGTTGGAGATCTCGAAACTATACTCGATGCACTTGCGAGGATACTGTCGAGGGTGTCAAAAGGGCTTGTGGTGATAACGAAACCTTCTCTTGAAAATCTTCGCCTTTTGAAGATATACGTGACCCCGGTCGGTGAGGACCATGTCGTCATATCCGCTATTACGGAGCTCGGTCTTTCCAAAGTCGTTCCGGTTTCGCGTGTCAAGGGCATGAACATGGAGGCGCTCGAAAGGTTTTTCTCACTATTTACCGGGCTTTCGATAAAGGAAATAATAAACAGGATATCTTCTTTCGAAGTCGATTCAGATGAGGGCAGAATGGCACTCGATCTGGCAAAGGGAATCTTGCGTTTTCTCATGTCGGGCGAAAGCGTTATATATAGAGGTATTTATTACCTTCTTGAGGAGCAGGGTCAGAACCTGAGGGCTTTGATGAGGCTTGTGGAGACCCCCAGAGCGTTTGATGAACTTTTCAGCAGGGTAGAAAAGGGCGTAAAGGTTTTCATAGGAAGTGAAAATCCCATACCAGAACTAAAGGCTTTTGCCACTTTCGTGTCTCCTTATTTCAGGGGAGATGATCTCATAGGTTATATAACGCTTATCTCGAATAAGTACATCCCATATGAAGAAGTCTTTCCGCTCGTTGAGTTCATTTCCAATAGACTCACGGAATACTTAACAGTCACGGCAAGGAGGTGAGAACATGTCCGAGAACAAGGAAAAGAAAATCGTCGATAAAAAAGAAGACGATGCGAAAATAAAAGAGCTTGAGGAAAAGCTCAAGGAATGCGAAAAGAGGAACAGGGAACTCGAAGGTTATGCCAAAAGACTCAAAGCATCTTTTGAGAATTTCAAGAGAGAAGCGGCTGAGGAAAAGCAGCGTATAATCAAGAACGCAAACGAGTATCTCATAGGGAAGATAATAACGGTACTCGATGACTTCGATAGGGCTTTCGAGAACAAAGACGGCAGCACGGCTTTTGTTGAAGGTGTGGAAAAGATTTACAAGAAACTCCTTAGGGTTTTGGAGAGTGAAGGGCTCGTTGTGATAAATCCGGAAGGTGGGAAGTTCGACCCGTTTGAACACGAGGCATTTGAGAAAGTCGAAAGTGAGGATCACGAGGAGTACGCTATCTTGGAAGTCGTGGAGAAAGGGTATAAGTTTCACGGAAAAGTTTTGAAACCCGCGAAGGTTAAGGTGGCTGTAAAGCCCAGCACCTCTGTAAAGGGGGAAAGGGGTGATCGGTGATGAAAAAGGATTACTACGAGATACTCGGCGTGCCACGGAATGCGACACAAGAAGAGATAAAGAAGGCCTACAAGCGCCTTATAAAGAAATGGCACCCCGATTTGAACCCAGACAAAAGGGAAGAGGCTGAGAGGCGTTTTAAAGAAATACAAGAAGCCTATGAGGTTTTGTCTGACCCGCAAAAGCGTGCAATGTACGACAAGTTTGGGTATGTCGGAGAAGGAACGCATGGTGGCGGATACACTTATTCGGGTGGTGGAAGAATACCGTCTTTGGAAGAGATTTTAAGGGAATTTTTCGGTGAAGGGCTAGGGGGATTCTTTGGAAGGGATTTCTTCGGTTCTGATATATTCGATGTGTTTTTTGGTGAAGGTACTGCTACGAGAGAAAGAGCTCGGGCAGCAAGACATGGAGAGGATATTGAGATAACTCTGACGATAGATATGGTTGAGGCGATTAGGGGTGGCAGAAAGGAGGTCGAATACGAAAGGTATGAAGCCTGTCCGAAATGTGGTGGGACAGGCGCGGAACCGGGAAGCGGCTACAGGACGTGTCCGAAATGTGGCGGAACTGGATACATAAGGCAGGAGAGCAGAACTCCTTTTGGATTTTTCGTGACTCAGACTGTGTGTGATATGTGCGGAGGAACCGGGAAGATCATAGAAAAGGTCTGCAGCATGTGTGGTGGTAGTGGAAGGGTCAGGAGAAGGCACAAGGTTGTGATCAACATACCACCGGGGGTTTCGGATGGAGCGAGACTGAGAGTTCCCGGCGGGGGAAACGCCGGAGAGGGTGGTGGAGACTACGGAGATCTTTACATAATAGTCAGGGTTAGGGAGGACCCGAGATTCAAGAGAAGCGGTCAGGACATAATATACGATGCCACGATAGATTATACCCAGGCGATTTTGGGTGCCACGATCGATGTCCCGCTTCCAGACGGAGGAACGACCAAGCTCAAAGTACCACCAGGAACTTCTCACGGTACCATATTCAGATTGAAGGGTATGGGAGTACCTTCGAGCTCCGGAAGGCGCGGAGATCTCATGGTACGCGTGAATGTTGACATTCCGAAATCTCCATCAAGGCGTGAAAGAAAGCTCATTGAGGAGATTGCGAAGATGAAGGGGTATATATGATGGAAAACCAGGAGTGAACGTGTATGGAAGATTTGCCAAAAGTGTCGGTGGTAATTCCCGTTAGGAACGAAGAAAAGTACATCTCAAAGTGCATTGAGTCTTTGCTGGAGTCTGATTATCCTAAAGACAAACTGGAGATATTGGTTGTTGACGGGATGAGTGAAGACAACACCAGAAAAGTGGCCAACTCTTATGAGGGTGTCAGGGTCTTGGACAATCCGAGCAAATACACTCCACATGGGATTAACATTGGCATCAAAAACTCCACGGGTCAGGTCGTGATGTTCGGAGGAGCCCATACGGTTTATTCGAAAAATTACATCTCCGAGTGTGTGAAGGCGCTTCAGAAAGGATACGATGCTGCTGGGGGAAGGGTGATCACGCTCCCAAGATCTCAAAGCCCGAAAGCAGTTGCAATCGCAGGCGTTTTGTCGCATCCCTTTGGCACTGCTTCAAAGTACAGAACGGGAGAGTTCGATCGAATCACGGAGGTTGATACGGCTGCCTACGCCCTTTACAGGCGAGACGTATTTGACGAGCTTGGTTATTTCAACGAAGAGCTTGTGCGAAACCAGGATATCGAATTCAATCTCAGAATTAGAAGAGCGGGAAAGAGAATTGCACTCGTTCCGTCTGCAGAAAGCTATTATTTTGCAAGGGATACGATAAAGTCTTTGTTTGAGAACAATTTTGGGAACGGTTTTTGGGTCATCTGGGGAGCTCGTTTTGCCAGAATGCCTTTTTCTTTAAGACACTTGGTTCCATTTGCTTTTGTTTTGTTCTTAGGTTTTGGCGCTATTCTGACGTATCTGCTGCCGGTTTTTCGGATTTTTTATCTTTTGATAGTTAGTCTGTACGCCGCTCTGGTTCTTTTTACATCTGGTGAGATAGCGTTTAAAGCAAGGAAGCCAGAGGTTTTTCCGTGGGCCGTGCTTTCGTTCTTAGTCTTGCATGTTTCTTATGGTCTTGGGAGTTTTTGGGCTTTCCTTAAGATTCTGTGGACTGCGATTTTCGGGCAACGCAGGATTTGATGTTAGTATTACTTTGGGTGAGTGTTTTGGAAATTCGCGTGGTTTACTACCCAAACGATAGAAGGTTTTCTTTGATATCCAGAAGATGCTGTTCATGTGAGTACTTCAAAGGATTCAGGGTTATAAGAAGGGTGGATAAGTTCTGCCAGGGGATCGTTGTGTGGATGGATTGCTCTGGAGAGGGATTGTGTGAGAAATTAGGAGAAGTTATAAAGGAGCGCAGGATGTGCAAAATGCATAAACCGTCTATCGATGTCCTTGCAGCTGCCAAAGGGTTTTGAGAATGTTTAGAACTTTTGTTCATGCGAGGAGTCAATGATACAGGGCTGTGATAAACTCTTTTTGGTATTTCGGAGGTGAGAGCTGTGTGGTGGTTTTGGGATCCAACGTTTATAATCCTGATACCGGCATTCCTGCTCTCTTTATGGGCTCAGATACTGGTTCAGAGCACTTTCAATAGATATTCGAACGTAAAATCCACGCTTGGAATGACGGGGGCGGAACTTGCAAGGAGACTCCTTGAAGCCGCTGGAATATACGATGTCAGGGTAGAGATGGTCAGTGGGTGGCTTTCGGATCATTACGATCCAAGGAACAAAGTGGTGAGGCTTTCGAGGGCCACTTACAGTAGCTCTTCTGTGGCAGCATTGGGCGTGGTGGCGCACGAAGTGGGACACGCCATCCAGCACAAAGAGAAATACTTGCCGCTCGTTCTCAGGGACATGTCCGTTCCCTTCGCGATAGCCGGTTCCAACCTTGCGTGGATAATATTTCTGCTCGGAATCTTCATGGCAGCACCATTTTTGCTCAAGATAGGGATAATTCTGTTTTCCTTCGTCGTTCTCTTTACTTTGATAACGCTTCCCGTTGAGTTCGACGCAAGTGCGCGCGCGGTCAAACAGCTGCGGGTTTTCATGCCAGAGACAGAGCTAAAGGGAGTCAAGAAAGTTCTGAGTGCCGCGGCGATGACTTATGTTGCTTCTGCGGCAGTTGCAATACTGCAGCTTTTGAGAATGCTCATAATCGCGGGGGCGTTCGGTGACAGAGAATGAATACAAGAGTTTTAGCCTACAGGATTTTGAGAAAATTTGAAAAGGACGGAAGATTTCCAACAGAAGAGGTAAGGGATGCCCTCTCCCGGTTGAAAGATAGGGAGAGGGCTTTTTTAAAAGAACTTGTCTGGGGAGTTTTGAGAAGGCAGGTTTACATCGATTGGGTGATAGATTCTTTCCTGAAGAATCCAGAAATTCCCCCTTCCATAAGAATTGCCCTGAGAATGGGAGTTTACCAGATTCTTTTCATGGATTCAGTGCCAGATTACGCGGCTGTGAACGAGAGCGTAAAGCTCGTTGAGCAGCGTTCTTTCAGAAAGCTCGTGAACGCGGTTTTAAGAAGAGTAGCGAGAAAAGAGTTTGGAGAGCCCAATGAGCTACATGTCAAGTATTCACATCCGAAGTGGATTTCAGAATACCTGGTGGAGCATTACGGTATGGATGTCGCCAAGAAAATCATGGAATCTCACCTTTCACCTTCCCCGCTTGTGTTAAGAGTGAATACCCTCAGGTTTACAAGGGAAGATGTTCTTCTCATGCTCGAAGAAGATGGAGTTTCGGCAAGAAAGACTTCCCATTCCCCTGCGGGTGTTGTCGTGCGGTGGAAGGGAGACCCAATGAGCATATCCGTTGTGAAAGGTGGAGGAGCAACGATACAGGGAGAGTCTTCCCAGCTTGCAGCTTACCTTCTGGATCCAAAACCGGGGTGGAAGGTAATAGATGTTGCCGCAGGTTTTGGAGGAAAAACAACTCATTTGGCCGAACTGATGAAAAATCAGGGAAAAGTAGTGGCTCTTGATGTATCTTTCGAGAAGATAGAAGCGCTCGTTGATAGGGCAAGGACCATGGGGATAGATATCGTGGAGACCGCGGTGATGGATGCAAGGAATGCACCTGCTGTTTTTCCAAGCGAGTTCGATGCCGTCCTTGTTGATGTTCCATGCACCGCCGTTGGCACTGCAAGAAAGAATCCGGATGTGCTTCTTGCCTTGAAAAAGAAAAAGCTTGACGAGCTAACAAAACTACAAAAAGAGATCCTGCAAGCTTCCTGGAAGCTTTTAAAGCCAGGTGGAAAGCTTCTTTATGTAACCTGCTCGTTCTTCAAGGAAGAGAACGAAGGAGCTCTTGAGGTTCTGGAGGGCGGAAAAGTCGTTGATATAAGAGGAAGGCTCGATGATTTCGACGTGGATTATGTTTGGGACGGAAAGGGCGCTTTGGTCCTTCCAGACGATACGCTTTCTGAGATGTACTTCTCCCTTATTGAAAAGGGGTGACAAGCTTGAAGGGAGCGACTCTGGCGTTATTTCTCATCTGCGTAAGCGCCTTTTCGATCGTTTTAAAGTTGCCGAGCGTTGATTCGGATAATCCCCCGATCGAGGTCATGGCATGCCAGAAAGATGGATACACGCAGATCACCGTAATATTCCTTGATGAAGACCACCCAAACCCCGTGATTGATTTCCTTTACGATATATACAGGTTTTTCGTGTGGCATAGAATCTACGATATCGAAAGTTTCAGGGTTTATGAGGACAGAATTTTGTTTCCTGACGATTTCGCTTCCGTCACTTCCTTTTTCCAAACTGAGAACCTTCACACAAGGAATGAGATTCCCTTGAACGATTTTGAAACTGAAGACGGCCAGATAGTGATCTATGTAAACACATGGAATCACATGTTTTCGAACCGCCCGCTCCATGGATACACTTACATTGCCTTCCATCTTAAAGAATCCACGGGGTGCAGAGAAGACGCGGAGAGAAAATACAGGGCATGGTGAGATGCTCTTTTTTCTGCTAAAATTTTCAAGCAGAAGCTTTGGGGAGGTCGGAGTATGAAGATTTCCTTGGAATGGCTCTCTGAATTCGTGGAGATTCCAACCAATGTCGAAGATATTCTCACAAACCTTGGAATGAATGTCGAGGAAGTTTTGGAGCCCTTTGCAAAGGGAAGGATACTGGCGGGAAAGGTTCGAAAAGCCACCACGCACCCGTCATCCGATAGGCTCCTGGTCTGTGATGTAGATGTTGGGGAGAAGGTTTTGAAGATAGTCACTGGGGACTTAAGGATAAAGGAAGGGGATGTCGTTGCTGTCGCACTTCCCGGAAGCATACTGGCAAATGGGAATGTCATAAAGGAAGTTGAGATAAAGGGAATTGCGAGCGAAGGGATGATGTGCTCGCTTGCAGAACTCGGACTTGAAGAAGAATCGGATAGAGTTTATGTCTTCGATGAAGATATACCCCCCGGTACGGACCTGGTGGAGCTTTTAAAACTTAATGACAAGGTTCTTGACATAGAGATAACTCCAAACAGGGGGGATCTTCTCAGCTACCTTGGAGTTGCAAGGGAAATAGCAGCCAAGACAAAAAAGGAGTTAAAGCTCCCGGAAGTTTCTTTTGAAGTTCCCGATGAAAAAACAAAGGATCTTGTTAGCGTTGTCATAGAAGATAAAGATGGGTGCAAAAGGTACGCGGCTGGAATGGTTCTTGGAGTGAAGGTAGGCGAGAGCCCGCTCTGGATCAAAAGGCGGTTGATGGCGAGCGGAATAAGGCCGATAAACAATGTCGTCGATGTCACCAATTATGTGCTCCTCGAGCTGGGCCATCCGATACACGCTTTTGACTATCACCTTATAAAGAGCAAAAGGGTTGTTGTGAGAAAGGCAAGGAAAGGAGAAAGGGTTGTTCTTTTGGATGAGAAGGAATACGAGCTCGGAGGAATAGAGACTCTGATAACCGATGGTGGTGAAGAGATCATCGCTGTTGGAGGCGTCATGGGAGCGCAGAATAGTGGAATCAACGAGGCTACAAAAGATGTTCTGGTGGAGGTTGCCTGGTTCGATCCTGTGAGGATAAGAAAGACTTCCAAGAGACTTTCACTTCAGACCGATGCATCCTATAGATTCGAGAGGGTTGTTGATTTCGAAGATACGATCCGCGTTATGAAAACAGCCTTGCAGCTCATCCAGAAAGTAGCGGGCGGAAGAATAACGGATGGAATAGTTGATGTCGTTGTCGAAAAGCCCGAAAGACCCGTCGTAACCCTGAGAAAGAAGAAGATAAAAGAGGTTTTGGGGATAGAGGTTCCTGAAAGTGAAGTGGAGGAAATTTTGAAAGGCCTGGAGTTCGAGATTGTGGATAAGGGAGAGCAGTGGCAGGTGAAGGTTCCAAGTCATAGGATCAGGGATGTTTACAGGGAAGCGGATTTGATTGAAGAGATAGGAAGGGTTTACGGCTACGATAAGGTTCCGTCCGAGAGAACACTGATATGGTCAGGGCTCGGCGGATGGAACGAACGTCAGGGCTTTAGAAGAGAGATGGTTTCCCTTATGAAAGGTCTCGGATATGACGAAGTCGTTACATTCTCTTTCACTTCGTCAAAAAAGGTTGAAGGATGGAAGTTCAGGAATGTAAAGACCCTGAAAGTTCTCAACCCGATAACAGATGAGCTTGATGTTATGAGAGAATCCCTCGCCTACACACTAATGGAAGTCTTAAGCTACAATTGGACCCACCAGGTTCGCGATGTCCGCATCTTCGAGATAGGAAAGGTTTTCTGGGATGAAGAAGGCCCAAAGGAAGAAGAAAGGATAGGGGCAATGGCCATCGGCTTTGAGAATCCGGGAGACTATACGGATCCAAGAAAGGTGAGTTTCTACAGGATAAAGGGAGATGTGGATGAGATTTTGGAAAGAGTAGGAGTAAACGGCCGCTTTGAGAGAACAGAGCTTGCAGGTTTTGTCCCGACCGCCACCGCGAGGATTTTGGTTGGTGATGAAGAGATCGGAATCGTTGGGATGATAGATCCCGATATTTGCCGCAGATACGATGTAAAAAGCGACGTATATTACTTCGAGCTCAGCCTTGAAAAGCTCTTTAAACTCAGAAAAAGAGCTCCTGAGTACACGCCATCTCCTGCATTTCCGAGCATAAGAAGAGATGTCGCGCTTCTCATAGGTAAGGAGACGAGGTCTTCGGATGTTATAGCCCTTATGAGGGAACTCGGTGGTGAGCTCTTGGAAAGCGTTGGAATCATGGATGTTTACAGGGGAGAAGGGGTTCCGGAAGGCATGATAAGCGTGACATTCTCGCTCATTTTTAGAAGCTCTGAAAGAACTCTGAAAGACGAGGAAGTCAACGATCTTCTGGAAAAGATCCTTAAAGGGCTGGAAGAAAGACTTGGTGTTAAAAGGAGGTTCTGAGCGTATTGATAATAGGAGTCAAGGTTCATGGAAATTCCTATGGAAAGGAAAGGGCTAATGAGTATTTGAAGACCTATCTTCCTTTTATAAACGAAGAACTGCAAAGATCAAGCTTTAAGAGATTTTTCGTTTCGTTTCAGCCAAATCTTGTCTTTTTCAGAACAGAAGTTTTTGGGGAAGAAGGTGGGCTTTTTCAAGAGTACAGAAAGCACATAGCCATCAATCCTGCTTTGAGCGGGATGGAGACAGAGAGCGGATGTGTTTTCGATCTGGAAGAGGTCTGGTCTGTTGAATTTGACCTTCCCGACCTAAGAGCTACATTTTATCTTGACACTTCTTCTTTCGATCTTAAAGGTGAG
>JALWSA010000041.1 GCA_026993805.1 Thermotogaceae bacterium
GGAAGTTGCTTCCAAGACCAACGACGTTGCCGGTGACGGAACGACTACTGCTACCGTTTTAGCACAGGCCATGGTCAAGGAAGGATTCAAGAATGTGGCAGCCGGTGCCAATCCAATTCTTCTCAAAAGAGGTATAGACAAAGCCGTAGACGCTGCTGTTAAGGAGATCAAGGGCCTTGCAAAGAAACTCAGCGGTAGGGATGACATAGCCCATGTTGCGGCGATATCCGCGAACGACAAGGAAATAGGAGATCTCATAGCTGAAGCCATGGACAAGGTCGGAGAAGACGGAGTCATAACTGTTGAGGACTCCAAGACAATGGAAACTTATGTCGAATTCACCGAGGGAATGCAGTTCGACAGGGGATACATTTCACCCTACTTCGTGACCGATACCGAAAAAATGGAAGTCGTTCTCAAGGAACCCTTCATACTCGTTACCGATAAGAAACTCAGCTCCGTGAAACCTCTTATACCTATACTCGAAAAGGTCGCTCAGACTGGCAAACCATTGCTCGTCATAGCCGAGGATGTCGAAGGTGAGGCTCTCACAACTCTCGTTCTTAACAAACTCAAGGGAACTCTTGAGAGCTGCGCCGTCAAGGCTCCTGGATTCGGCGAGAGAAGGAAGGCAATGCTCCAGGATATCGCGATACTCACAGGTGGACAGGTCATAAGCGAAGAGCTCGGACTCACCCTTGAGAAAGCCACTCTCGAGGATCTCGGAAGAGCAGACCTCGTTAGGGTCAAGAAGGACGAAACTATAATCGTCGGTGGAAAAGGAGACCCCGAAGCGATCAAGAAGAGAATCGAGCAGATCAAGTCTCAGATCGAGCAGACCACTTCCGAGTACGAGAAGGAAACCCTGCAGGAGAGAATGGCAAAACTGGCTGGTGGAGTTGCGGTTATAAAGGTCGGAGCCGCTACCGAGACCGAGCTCAAGGAGAAGAAGCACAGGATTGAAGACGCTCTCAGCGCAACCAGGGCAGCCGTCGAAGAAGGAATCGTAGCCGGTGGTGGAGTAACGCTCCTCAGAGCAAGAAAAGCCGTTGAGAAGGTAATCAACGAGCTCGAAGGTGACGAAAAAGTCGGAGCCCAGATAGTCTACAAAGCCCTTGAATACCCGATCAGACAGATAGCCACCAACGCAGGATACGATGGCTCGATAGTCGTCGAGAAAGTACTCGAAAAAGACGATCCCGCATACGGATTCGACGCACTCAAAGGCGAGTACACCGACATGTTCGATGCCGGAATAATCGACCCGGCGAAGGTCACAAGGAGCGCACTTCAGAACGCCGCATCGATCGCAGGAATGCTTCTCACAACGGAAGTTCTCGTAGTGGAAAAACCCGAAGAGAAGAAAAACTCCGGAATGCCCGAAATGCCAGAGTACTGATCCTTGACAAAAAATTGAACCCCGGCCAAATGGCCGGGGTTTTTATTTACGCTTCGAGACACTATTTATCAGAATCCAAACGCAATCGCTGCAGAGATTCCATATCCTCTGTGGCTGAAATCCCAAGGAGCCGTACTCACACCTCCCAATGAAACAGCCAGCTTCAATATTCTCAAATCCAAGTCGAGTCCCACGCTCGCTTTCCAGAGTGAGTATTCCGAGAAGTTTGTGAAGTCCATCCATAAAAATCTAAAAATCCCAAGGTAAAAACCATAGTTGTTGTAAGAATGTTCACCGAAGCTTGCATGGATTCCTGCTTCCATAGGGCCAAAATTCCCTCCAGCTTGAACGGTGTAGTACATAGGAAGCTTCACTTCTTCCGGAGTCTCTAAAGAAACTGGCTCGTTGAACGAGAAATCAGGTTCTCCAGTATTGACTTCACCATTTTGTACACTCATGCTCATTACAAAAGCGGCTGTAGCTTCTGCCGTTGCCTTTGCAGAAGCCAATGTTATATTCTTCGCCGCAAAGCCCGCGTAAATAGAAGCATTTCTCCCAAGTTCCATCTTCCACACTAACCCGAGGTCTGCGAAATAACCGAGTGAATCGAAGTTAAATTCATCCTTTGAAAAACCGCTGAGAAGCCTTGCATATCCGTCAAAACCGAGTTCGAGTGTCGCTTGATTCGGATCCGATATGTAATAAAATCTCATCGTTTTCGTCTCATCAGTGTGAAAAACGGGCAAAAAGCCACCTACAAATGCGGAAAAAGCCAGAGTGTTGCGCCCAAGATTTAGCCTCTGCCCATAATACATCCCGGCTTTGGCATATATTCCACCGACAAGAAAATTGAACTTCTTGTCTATGTTTTCCTCATAGTCAACATCCTTTGTTAGGACCTGGAAAAACTCGTAGGGAAGACCCAAAGCCATGTTTCCTTCAACATCAAGATCAAATCCCATTTTTGCGCCAGCGAGCCCAAAGTAAATTCCCGTATTCAATCCGAGCGGCAACCCCAAAACAAAACCCATATTCTTGTCTAAATACTGAAGGCGCGTTTTGTCTATCACTAAGTCGCCAGTCCCGTTCGCTATAGAATCTAGCTCCTCCAAGGTGAAAAAGTTCTGCAATATGGTCAAGGACGGAGTCATGTAAACTCCAAAGAACGAGCGAGATTCAAAATCGTAGAAGGCTGGATTTTCCTCCAAAAGCGGACTAATGTATGCAAAGGATACAGTCGCAATTAGAACGGCCAAAAACAGCGCCATTTTTCTCATTCCTCATCACCTCCTGAAAACTGAACGGAGACATCCACATCGACCTTTACCACATAATCGATCTTTCCTGGATTACTAAAGTCTATGGTTTGCTCTCCGCTTGCTGCAACTACAAGCTTTACAGGAAGCCCACTCTCGCTCTTGAGAAAATCAAAATCTCCTTCTTTCAACGAAAAGCTTCCTTCAAAATTATTCGAAAGCGCAAATTCGGATCTCTTTTCCCCGTTCACATAAACCAAAAGTGTGGGAGTAAATCCAGTCGTATTCGTTCCCTCTATTGTGAAAGTTGCCGCCTTTATCTCTTGGCCTTCAGGAAGGTCGAATTTTAAAGGATCAGGACTAAACTCGAAAACTGTGGCTTCGTTGCTAAAGTCAAATGTTACTTTGGAGAGCTGAACTTCAGTGTTTAAACTCAGGTCCACTCCCAAATTCTGCAAATCCCTGCCTTCTTCAAAATACACGGTAACAGTTGAAAGAGAAAGCGGCAAAGGTTCGGACGAATCCCATCTGCCCTGCAAGTGGTACACGAGATCCCCATTTTCGGGCGTGAAAGTCCCATTTGCCTCCGTGAAAGCCATATCATCCGAATGAATACTAACGATATTCTGCGAATCCGCCGGAAATTCCACAGCCGATATGCCTTTGTCTTTCAAATCTTGAGGAAAGTCTATGTTCAGATCCTGTCCACTCATATCTATGCTGTTGATTTTATATACCTTTCCAGATTCAACAAAAATATTTGTAGTGCCAGATGCATTTCCATCATAATAAACCTGATCTACATTTTTATCGATGTCAACAGGGGTAATGGTTATAGTTGCACTCGTTATGGTGGCATCATGACCCGTAACATTTCGTAATTCAACAGAGGTTATCGTCACAGTCATGGGCCCTTCTATTGATACAGCATTGCTGTCATTCTCTCCTCTTATTATTCTAAGAACAATTGGGTTCCTTTCATAATCATCAATCGAAAATTCCACGTTCTTACCCTTGCTATCATTGATGGTTATCGTAGCGGCCGTTATTACAAAATCATTCAGCGTTTTACCGCCATCGTCCTCAACGGAAACCCCTAAAAGAATGGGAAGCTCCACAACGACTGACGACGCACCGCTTCCTGTGAGATCTAGTTGGACTGATTGATTAACAAGAACTTCTCCTGTGGCTCCACTAAGAACTTCTATAGAATTCACCAATTCGCCTGTATTAACTTGAGCACCTGATAGATTATTGAAACTCGGAAGGCTAACCGTCACACTCTGACCAGAAAACCCTCCTTCAAAATCTTGCAACAACTCTGACAAATCAAAACTGCCCGTTAAAACCCCAGTTTTCAAACCTGTATCCAGTCTGATCTTGGTCTTCTGCAAATTCTCCAGAATCTTATCCGGAGAATTCAAAACACAAGAGCTCATAAAAATCGCCAACAAAATTGCAGCGATCACGGCTAAAGCTCTCGTCATAAAACCACCTCCCCTATTTTTAAGAAAGGGCGACCACCGCGGTCGCCCTCTCGAATTCCTCACCCTTCTCAGAGTTTTTCGAAGAAGTCCTTTATTACATCCTCGAGGTCAGGCTTCCCTATCTCCTGGAGCTCGTACCTCACCCTGACGGCCGGCTTGTTAAGCTTTATGACCCTTCTCAAATCTATAGGTGTGCCAATGACCACGAGATCCGCATCCGATTTGTTTATCGTCTCTTCGAGTTCCTTCATCTGTTTTTCACCATATCCCATAGCTGGGAGTATCACATCGAGATGCTGATATTTCTTGTAAGTCTCAACTATGGAACCAACTGCAAACGGCCTTGGATCAATGATTTCAGCAGCCCCGAACTTCTTCGCAGCTATGTATCCAGCTCCGTATCTCATCTCTCCGTGCGTTAGAGTCGGACCGTCTTCTACTACTAAGACTCTCTTTCCTTTGATTGCGTTCGGATCGTCGACGAATATCGGGCTGGCAGCATCAACAACAACGGCTTTCGGATTCCACTTCTCTATGTTCTTTCTGACTACTTCAATTCCTTCGGGATCCGCTGTCTCCTCCTTGTTGATGACTATAACATCTGCCATCAGCAGGTTCGCCATTCCCGGATAGTAGGAAACTTCATGGCCGGGCCTGTGCGGATCGACTACCACGATGAATAGATCCGGTTTGTAGAAAGGAAAGTCGTTGTTTCCACCATCCCACAGTATAACATCCGGATCATCTTTGTAAACCTCTTCCAAAATCGCTCCATAATCGACCCCGGCGTATATTATGGATCCTCTGTCGATGTGGGGTTCGTACTCTTCTCTCTCTTCTATGGTACATTCGTGTTTGTCAAGATCCTCATAAGTCGCAAACCTCTGAACCTTCTGTTTTACAAGGTCACCATAGGGCATTGGGTGGCGGATCGAAACGACCTTTTTGCCCATGGCTCTAAGAATGTCGAGAACCCTCCTTGTGGTCTGGCTCTTTCCACAACCTGTTCTGATGGCACAAACTGCAATGACTGGCTTTTTGGCCTTTATCATGGTGCTCTCAGGTCCCATGAGCTTGAAATCCGCGCCAGCAGCGAGGGCTATAGAAGCCCTTTTCATAACATAATCGAAGGAAAGGTCAGAGTAGGCGAGAATGACCTCATCGATCTGCTTCTCCTTTATTATCTTGGGCAGATCTTCCTCGGGAAGAATCGGAATTCCTTCGGGATAGAGTTTTCCAGCGAGTTCCGGAGGATACATCCTTCCTTCAATATCAGGTATC
Organism: Thermotogaceae bacterium; assembly: GCA_026993805.1. GTDB lineage: Bacteria > Thermotogota > Thermotogae > Thermotogales > Thermotogaceae > JALWSA01. The sequence goes on from JALWSA010000041.1 coordinate 5,424, forward strand.
TGCGTTGCGGTAAAAGCCACTACTTCGTACTCCTCGTTGTCCCTGAAATAGACATTGAAATTGTGAAAGTCCCTTCCTGCCGCTCCCATTATGACTACTCTCTTCCGCCTGCCCATAACTCAACCTCCCTCCTTTTACACGTTATTTCATCGGTTCACCCACCCTCAATTTGTACCAAAACGACCCCATAACTCCAAATTTTCTTGGAATGTGTGAGAACATTTTACAAAATGACTTTACAAATATCAAATCTAATCTTTTTAATTCATTGACTCATTCATTATTCCCCACGAATATTCCTGGCACAAAACCCCAAGGATAGTAGCTAATCTGGTCATCATCCCAGCCTATGGCCTCTATATACCAGCTTCCTCTAACCTTAACAGCATAAACGGCACCAGTAGCATCCTTAGCGGAAATCGTTATCTCGGCATAAGAATCTACATCGTCAGCAAGGCTAGTCGGTACATTAGTGGGATTCAAGATCTCCACCTTTTCCACGGTGTAAGTGCTAGTAGCATCCCACATTCCAATGTGATTGTAGATCATGCTCGCTATGAAATCCTTAGCCGCTTCCAATCCTTGCTCATCACCCCAGCTGTAATTTTCCAAGCTCTTATCCAGATATATGTACTTTTCCATGACATCTCTGACCGCTTTTTCCCCACCTTGAGTGTCATCCTTGTATTTTTCATATATACTGACCATATCAGTTATGAAATCCTTTAAAACCTGCACAACTTGGCTTTCATCACCACCAATGAGCACGCAGGAAGTCATTGCTCCAAACACGACAAGAAGCACGGCACCAACCACAAACAAACCTTTTCTCATGACACCACCTCCTAAAGATTAGTATTTCTTTCATCAAAATTTCCGGTACATTATTCTCCAGACACTCACCATTCACCATCCAAAATATTAAAAACCTTCAGGTAAAAGGTCACGCGCCTCCAAAAGTGAATCATATCCTCTCAAACAGCACACATGCAAAACCTGGCTCTCCCAATTCCTTTTCCCTCTCCCAGCTTACCTCTTCTCCCGGGGCACTTCTCAAGCAAAACCGTATTTCCTTGAAATTCCTGTGCTTTGTAAAAATTTCGACATCTGGAAAGTGAGCGTGTGAAAAGATCGGATGGCCTTCTTTCGCTTTTTTCTCGTAAAACCGTGCCCAGGGACCTGTTATAAAGCCCACAACTACCTTCCCTCCTCTTTTCACAACTCTCAACATCTCATCTATGGCTTTTTCAACATCTTCAAAAAATTCGACTGCTGTAATGCTCACCACGGCATCGAAGGTCTCATTGTCAAAGGGCAGAGCTTCTGCAACTCCATCCACACATTCAAGGCCCTTCATTCGCGCTCTTTCCCTCATCAGAGGATGAGGCTCAAGGCAAACAGCATTGTATCCCAGGTTCTTTAACTTGAGTGCGAAGTTCCCACTCCCACATCCAACATCCAAAATCCTGCTTCCCCGCACGGGGAACAGCAGCGAAAAGACGCAGTCCGTCTCTATGAGATCTATGAGCTTTCCCTGCGGAGTTTCGTACCAGCTGTCATACTCTTCAGGATCCCATCTTATACTTTGCGGTCTTCTCATCTATTCTCACGCCCCCACTCTTGATGTCTATCTGGAAGCTGACAACACACCGGCGTGAGTTACTCTCACAGGTGTCGATGATCCGCTCAAGAAGCTTTAAAAGCTCCTCCTTTTCACCCTCCACAACTGTTGAGTGAGCGTTAACCTCGTACCTGAGTTTGCTTTCTTTAATGACTTCAACTACCTTGTCTATTAACTCAGAGAGCTCCTCTCCTTCGCAGAATATCGGTATGACCTGAAAGCTTGCAGTGTACATACCGGCCCCCCTTCCTCACCAAGAAGTTTCAACAGTAAGCTGGAATTCTTCTTTTCCCGGTGCAAGATCCACCAGAAAGCCTATCTCGTCGGAAGAAACATATTCTGGCACTACATCGCTACTTTTGAGTTCCATCATGTTTCCATGAAGTCTGATGAGCACTCTCACACCTTCATCTTTCAGATTTTTGAGCTCGATTTTAAGAGTCCTTAAAAACCTATCATTTGAAAGCCTTTTGTTGTTTAGAAGAACTACCCTACCAAGAACTGATGGCGTTTCGTTCTCTATAACATATGCCATATCTCCTTCCTCACACCCCTTGAAAGTGAAATTCCCGACGGGTACACTTTCACCTTCCATATCTTTGAAGACCAGTACATTTCCATCGGGGAGAGAAAAGCCAAGGCCATTTCCGCGGCTGTTCTCGATGACAAGCGTATATACGGCCTTTTCAAAAGGAGTGCTGGTAGATACCGGAAAATCAAGCGTGAAAACCCTCTCAACCGAGTTTAGGAAGGTATCGAACACCTCAACACCCGCTCCTCTCGAAAGTCCCTGAAGATCCCCTATATCGAAAATTCTCCTTTCAAAGGCTTTGGTAACAGCAGGCGCTGGTGGTGCAGCCCCCATCCCCTTCTCCGCTCTGAAAGCCGCAACAGCCGCCTTTTTCTCTTCTTCGAACCTACCCGTAACGAGGTAAACATGGCCGCTATCCACACACTTTGAAAAAACCTTCACAGTCAGTGAAAGTTCTTTTTCTCCTTTCAAAGTGTAAAGAGCGCTCCAGTTCCCCGGGCATGCCATCAAGGCTTTTATCTTCCCATCGGTTTTGACAACACTTTCAAAATTCCCATCCCATTTGAAGGAAAACCACTTTCCAAGTTTCGACATGTAGACGTAAAAAGTTCCATCCTCACCGCGAAGCACAAGGGGAGACGAGCTAATCAGATTCAAGCCGCCCTTGGGAAGCTCCTCAACGAGCGTGAGCTTCACCTTTTTCAAAACATCATCCCAGCTAACCGCTGCTCTTTCAAGCCACCATTTGCCGCCTTCCGCATACACAATCCTTTCACCATTTTTCAGGGAGTAAGAGCCTTCTATCTCTTTCCAAAAAACTGCCGTGTCTTGGAATACATAAATAGCCCGGGAAATCGCAAAAACGGCAATGGTCAAAACGATCAAAATAAAAAGCCTCCTCACAAAAATCACCTCCTTTTTCTCACCTTGAGTGTAGCACGATCGGTCTCAAAACAAGATCAACATTGCAAGAAGACCCTCTTCTGTTATAGTATACATATGGATAGGTGATTGGATATGATGCTGTTTAAAGATATGATTCTTCCAGGAACTACTTGGAATCCGGTCACTGGATGCACGGAATACAGCCTGGGCTGCAAGAATTGCTATGCAAAGCGGATAGCCCTTCGCCTTCAAAAAGAAGGTGTGGAAAAGTACAGAAACGGCTTCAAAGTGACCCTGCATCCTCAGGAACTCGACGCTCCCCTTCACTGGAAAAAACCAAAAGCTATCTTTGTTGTATCCATGGGAGATCTCTTTCACCCAGAAGTCCCGGACGAGTTCATCATGAAAGTATTTGATGTGATGAACAGGGCCTACTGGCATCACTTCCGACTTCTAACCAAGAGAATCGAAAGGATGCTCGAAATATCGAAAAAGGTAGAGTGGACGAGAAACATATGGGCAGGTGTGACCGTCGAACACAAAGCCTATCTTTACAGATTAGATATACTGCGGAAAATCCCTGCGTATATAAGATACATAAACTTCTCGCCGCTTCTGAGCGACATCCCTTGGATAGACCTTGACGGTATAGATTGGGTAATAACAGGCGGCGAAAGCGGGCCAAATGCCCGAAAAGTAAAACCAGAATGGATAAGGCATATAAGGGACATGTGCAAAGCCCAAGGAGTACCCTTTTACTTTGCCCAATGGGGCGGTCTCGACAGAAAGAAAAACGGCAACGTCTTAGACGGTCAGGTCTACGAAGAACTCCCCCTCGAAAAAATGATACAGATTTGAGCGGTCACATCAGTCTCCAAACACCATCCTGTACGCCCTACTAAAGAGTTCATCAGGAGGATTCGCCGCCCGCCAGTGCGCGTAGTCCTCTACATCGAGCTTTATGAGTTCCCAAACGACCGTTATTACGAAGGCATCATCGCTCATACCGATTATGGGGATGAAATCGGGAAGGAAGTCAAAAGGCGTAAGGAAATAGATGGCGGAAAAAGCGGCCGCCGAGACGCTGCTCCACGGAACTTTCCTGTATTTCCCAAACGCGTAGTCTTTCACCATGTAAAAGAAAAGAAGAACCTGAGCTATCTCCCTTTTTATGCGATTGACAAGTCCCTTCGCCTTTCTCTTGAAAGCGCCCTCCCTTGATACAAGCTTTTTCACTTCTTCTTCCGTCGTCTTGGAAGATTCATTCTCAACATACTTTTTGCTTGGAATCTTCAAATATTTTCGCCCTCCTCGAAGTAACGAGCCCTTCTGAAGGTGTCAGATATCGCTTTCATGAGAATTCCTCTTATACCTTCCCTTTCCATAGAATATATCCCTTCGATGGTTGTTCCTGCGGGAGATGTCACAAGATGCCTGAATTCTCCCGGATGGTTTCCTTTCCTTTGCAAAAGTTCTGCCGAACCTTTCAGAGTTTCTATGACGAGCTCTCTCGAAAGATCGTAAGAAAGTCCCAGTCGAAGCCCTGCATCTATAAGGGCTTCTATGAGAACGAAGACGAAGGCCGGACCGCTTCCACTCAGAGCGGTAACAGCTGCCATGTGCTTTTCCTCTATCTCAACGACCTTCCCGAGCGTTGATAGTATCTTCAAAACCATCTCCTTCGTGCTCGGACTGTCCTTCAAAACTTCCGAAAAGCTCACGGGGATAATTCCTCTTCCTATCATAGAAGGAACATTCGGCATTATTCTTGCAACGAGCGGAGTGAGAAGTCTTTTTTGAATGTATTCGGTCTTTATCCCAACCATAGTGCTTACGACTACCTTCTCTTCCATATCGACGCCTTCCAATTGTTTGAACATCACATTCGCGTCCTGGGGCTTCACGCAAAGGAAAACCACATCTGCTTTCTCGGCGAGCTCTGCATTGGAAGAAGTTATCTTTACCTTCCCGCCTTCCAGGTTCACAATTTTGCTGATCGTTCTGCTGTGTATGAGAATCTCCTCTATATCCATGTTGCGCGCCCTTTTGAGCCGCTGCAGTATTATCTTTCCTATATTCCCAACCCCTATTATTCCAATCTTCATTTAACACACCCCCAGCTCTTTTATACGAAACCCGCCCCAAAAGGGGCGGGCTCATCGCGCGTGCTGTGAAGGTTTTTCAGCATACATCCCTTATTGCTCTTTCACCGAAATCCTGCAGATCAAAGACCTCGACTTTCTTTCCACTCGCCTTAAGCTCCTTTGCTTTCTGACGTGCCGCTTTCCTCGGATTTTCAGTTATGTTTATCTCAATATCTTCTGCGATTTCAGCGACAGCTTCTGCGGGTTCTTCCCTGCAATAAACTATGACCCTTTCGACATCGTTCCTCTCCCTGAACTTTGCAATTCCTTCAACATCTACACGCCCCAGTTTGGACGTGTATCCAATGAATATCACTCGATTTCTCCCTCCTCAAATTTCCTGGCCCGGGACAGCACAACGATCGCCTCTATCACAAGCCAGACCATGAGTATGAAAACGATCGTTCCGATGGTGAAGAGCAACGTATTGTGCGTTTTATAGAAGTTCTTTATGTTCATCACCATAGCCCAACCCGTCATGAATACCATGAAGACCATTGGGATCGCGGCTATCCACGGATTGGATCTCTTCCTAACCAAGTACACAGTGACTATCAGTAGCGCAAGAGCAGCGAGCAGCTGATTGACCGTTCCAAAGAGCGGCCAGAGTATGAGAGCACCTTTTCCGCTGGGATTCGCAAACGCCAACGCCAGTGCAGAGGCAACGGCAATAAAGGTGGCAACATACTTATTCTTAAGCCAGTTCTGTTTCAAGCTATCTCCTATTTCCTGGACTATGTACCTCTGGACCCTTGTTGCAGTATCCAACGTGGTTCCAGCAAAACTGACAATAAAGACTCCCATGATCGTCGCGAGCAGGTCATGCATGAACTTGCTTCTTCCAAAGAGGTACATCATCATGTTTGTGGAACCTTCGACGAAAGCGCTTATCTTAGCTCCGAGGCCCTTGGCCGTAGCCCAATCTGCGTAATGCTGACTCCAGGCTTGAACACCGGCCTCCAATCCCTTACCCATCGCTCCGAATCCAGCCGCAACAGCCAAAACGACCAGAGACGCAAGAATACCTTCGGCGACCATTCCGCCGTATCCAACGAGCTGCGCGTCAGACTCTTTGTCTATCTGCTTTGAAGAAGTTCCGGACGAGACCAGGGAGTGGAATCCGGATATAGCACCACAGGCTATCGTAACGAACAGGAACGGCCAGATCGGCGGTGCTCCCTTAGGAGTCGGGTTGAACGCTGGAGCGACATAATTCAAATGTGCCGGGTCCCTTATCACTGCTGCTATTCCACCCAGGAATATGAGTCCCATAGCCACCAATAGCTCGTGGGAGTTTATGTAGTCCCTTGGCTGAAGGAGCGTCTCGACGGGAAGCGTGGATGCTATGAAGGCGTAAATCATGAGTATCCATAGCCATGTGACTATTGGATTTGGAAGCGTTATCGGCAAGAAGACACCTATGACGACGGTCAGGTACATCAAACCGAGCGCTACCCAGGACCACGTGTGAAGGTTTCTACCCTTCTTGTAGACCATGTAAGAGAGCGTTATCGCTATGGGTATCTCCATCCACACGGGGAAGACAGACTGCGGGTACATGTTGAACAAGATTCCCATGATCATTGCGAATATCGCTATGACGATCCAGAGCTCGAAGAAGATTATGGCGATAAACAGGTACTTCGCCCTTGGCCCAACGATTCTCGTGGTGAGATCTCCAATACTCCTTCCCTTGTTTCTCATGGAAACGACCAGTGATCCGAAGTCATGGACTGCACCTGCAAGGATCGTTCCAAGAGTTATCCACAAAACTGCGGGAACCCATCCCCACATTATCGCGATGGCAGGTCCGACGATAGGACCGAGCCCTGCTATGGAAGTGAAGTGGTGTCCCCAAACTACCCATTTGTTGGTGGGAACATAGTCCACCCCGTCTTCTAATTCATGAGCGGGGGTTGTCCTGCTGTCATCAAGCTTGAAGATCTTCTTGGCGATCCAGCCGCCGTAGAGCTTGTACATCACGAAGAACCAAATGAGTGAGAGTACGAACACCAAGAAACCCATCCGCCCACCTCCCCATTTGTTTGGTTACTCAACCTTGATTTTACACATATAAGTGGTTTGATCAAAAACGAGAGCTCTGACCCCTCTTTTCACCCCAATAATCTCATCTTTTTTATCATACCCCGCCGCCACTTTTTCTTCAATTTATTCCAAATTCACGATTTTTCCTTCAAAGCCACATGTTCAACAAAAGCTGAGACATACGATTTCACAATCCTACCGATTATTTTACCTCTTCACACCGCAAATGCCATTCTTTTGAAAACCCTTCCTTTCACTACCAGGGATTTAGCAATAAATCTTCTTCGTTTTGAGCCCTACCATTTGGTACCATAAGCTATGCAGGGGAGATGAAAACGTGAAACTCGTGGGAAGGAAAGTAAAAAGGATTGACGCAATGGAAAAAGCCCTCGGAAGATCGACATACACGCATGATTTCGAGCTTCCCGGGATGCTCTACGGAGCCGTCGTGTACCCAGGCGTTGCCCATGGGGTTTTGAAAAGCATAGACACATCAAAAGCCAAAAAGGTACCGGGAGTCGCCGCGGTTGCGACGTACAAGGACGTTCCAAACAACGAGCTCGGTATCGTCACAAAGGACATGCATGTTCTGGTGCCAGTGGGTGGGAAGGTGAGGTTTGAAGCGGACCCGGTGGCTTTAGTTGCAGCCGAAACAAAGGAGGCTGCAGAGGAAGCCGCAGCTCTTGTGAAATTCGAGATCGAAGAACTACCGCCAGTCTTGACGATAGATCGGGCTTTAAAGAACGACATCGTAGTCAATGGCGAGAGAAACGATGCTTTTCACAGAAAAATCAGAAGGGGAGATGTCGAAAAGGCACTGGAAGAAAGTCATCTCGTCATCGACATGGAATTCGAAACGGGATACCAAGAGCATGCCTATCTGGAAACACAAGGCGCAGTCGCATGGTGGGATGGAAACACGATGACCATTTGGGGCTCTATGCAATGCCCTTACTATGTACAGAACGATGTTGCGGAAGTTCTTCGTCTCCCACTTTCAAAGGTTCGGGTAATTCAGCTTGAAACTGGCGGGGGTTTTGGCGGAAAAGAAGACGTTCCCTCTTATATAGCTGTCAAAGCGGCTCTCCTGTCTTATCTCACGATGAAACCTGTAAAGCTCGTTTACAAAAGAGAGTGGGATTTCAGGGAAACGAGCAAAAGACATCCGAGCAAGTCGCGCTACAGAGTCGGATTCTCCAAAGACGGAAAAGTTCTTGCGCTCCACGCAACAGTTTATTTAGACATGGGAGCGTACTCAACTCTCACACCTATAGTCATGTACAGAAGCCTTACGCACGCGGGAAGTGCTTATTCCATAGATAATGTACATGTCGATGTCTACGGCGTTTATACGAACAAAGTCCCCACAGGCGCTTTCAGAGGTTTTGGCTCTCCGCAGGTTCTCTTCGCCATGGAAAGCATCATGGACGAAGCAGCAAAGCGCCTTGGAATAGATCCGCTCGAAATAAGGATGAAGAACGCCCTGCAGCCTGGAAAATCCACGATAACCGGTCATGTTCTGAAAAGCTCTGTTGGAGCAAAGCAAACACTAATGGCGGTCAAAAAGGCTTCGAACTACGAAAAGCTAAAGAAAGAAGTCGAAGAATTCAACAAAAAGAGCGTCTTCCTTAAAAGAGGGCTTGGCTGGTCCCACGTGATATACGGCGTATCTCTTGGCTCAGCAGGCCAGCATCTTGACGCGTCGGCTGCTCAGGTTCACGTGAAAGCAGACGGGAGCGTAACCGTGATGATAGGCGGAACGGAGATGGGACAGGGCGCAAAGACTGTCATGGCAATGATAGCCTGCGAAGTGTTGGGATGCGAACTTGAAAAAGTCACAGTCCTTCAGCCCGATACATCTGTGCTACAGGACAGCGGACCTACTGTCGCATCGAGAACGACTGTATTTTCTGGAAACGCGGTCAAAATCGCCGCCCAGAAGATAAGAGATAGGATCGTGGAATTTCTCAAGAAGGAAGGGTATAAAAGCATTGAGATAGGCAAAGGCATCTGGGTTCTGGACGGGGAACACGTTCCATTTGGAGCGGTAATCAGAAAAGCAAACGATGCCAATGTAAAACTCGTTGAAACCGGATGGTATGAAACACCAAAACTCCACTTCGACCAGGAGACGGGTACAGGAGAGGCTTATATAACTTACACTTTCTCAACCCAGCTTTCTCTCGTCGAAGTCGATATATTGACGGGAAGAGTACAGGTTAAGGAAGTCTGGGTGTGCCATGACATAGGAAAAGTGATAAACCCCGATGGGGCAATCGGACAGGTCCAGGGAGGAGTAGTTCAAGGAATGGGGTACGCCCTAATGGAAGAGATAAAGCACGACGAAAAGGGAAGAATGATCATCAGGAACTTCGACAACTACACTGTTCCGCTCATAACGGACATACCGAAGATAAACGCTATGTTCGTGGAAGAAGAATTTGAAGAAGGTCCTTTCGGGGCAAAAGGGCTGGGAGAACCCTCCCTCATGAGCTCTCCCCCTTCCATTGCAAATGCTGTTTCCAATGCCCTTGGTGTTAGATTCAATAGACTTCCAATAACTCCAGAGGAGGTGCTCCTGAAACTGTCATGATAATCCATCTTGGAAAGTTCTACATAGTTAGAGAACGGGTTCTGGCGGTTCTTCCAGTCGATGTATCGAGTGTGAGAAGACTCAAAAAAGCCGCTTCATACGAGGGAAAGGTTGTAGATCTGACCTACGGAAAGCGCTCAAAGTCGGTCATACTCACCGACAGCGGCCATGTTATAATCACTTCAATCGATGCAAAGGAGTTAGTTGAAAAGATCTGGAAGGGAGAAAAGAAATGAGGAAACACCTGCTTGCGGCGCTTATAATAGCGGGTGTTGGGATTTTTTTCCTTGCGTGGTTCCTCCATGCGACTTTCTCTGGAAAACTGGTCGTCGATCCCTTTATATTCAGAATAGGAAGGTTTAGACTCAAATGGTATTCCACCCTCATTGTTTCTGGACTGCTTCTCGCCTATTTTATAGCAAGGAAGTATTTCAAAAGTAGAGGATGGAAACCAGAAGAACTCGATGAGGCACTCCTTCTCGGTGTTGCGTTTGGAATAATCTGCGCAAGAGCCTACTATGTCGTCTTCGAATGGGATTACTTCAAAAACAATCCCTCCGAGATAATAAAGATCTGGCACGGCGGGATAGCGATACACGGCGGAATACTGGGCGCAATCTTTGCCGTCTGGCTTTATACGAGAAAGAAAAGATCATTCACTTTTCTCGAAGGGTTAGATGTGATGACCTGGGTCTTCCCACTGGCTCAAGCCATCGGAAGGTGGGGAAATTTCTTCAACCACGAAGCTTACGGAACACCTACGAATCTTCCTTGGAAAATGTTTGTGCCACCTGCCTTTAGAATGCCCGGTTATGAAAGCTTTTCTTACTTCCATCCCACATTTCTCTATGAATCGGCGTGGGATCTCATGGTATTTGTCATTTTGACCATCTTCGTAAAACGCCATTACGAAAAGCCGGGGCAAGTAACAGCACTTTATCTTGTTCTATACTCCATGGGAAGGATAATGGTGGAAGGGCTAAGAACAGACAGCCTGTGGTTTGGAAACATAAGAGTTGCGCAGCTTTTCAGCGCTGTAGCGATGTTTCTTGGTGCAATCTGGTACCTCATGCTGGTGAGGAAAAATGAGACTCGTGGCGATTGATCTCGGTGATGATATCGATGTCTCCAAGACAGTAAAAGACCTGGGAGTAAAACCCCCAGCGACTTGGGAGGATCCCATCGCAGTCTCTCACTCTTTAGGAGAAATCCTCCTTTACAGCTTCGGTGCGCTTGTGGGAATAAACATTCCTCACAGCGATATAACGAGAATCGCAAAGGAGTTCTTAAAATTCACGCAAAACGGAAGCTTGGGTGAAGTTGAAGAAGTTGTGATAGAAAAAGGTTCCGGCTCGGAAGAAATCATTGGTGTTGAAAAGTTAGATGAGCTGGCCATAAAAGTTGTATCTTTCGCGCTCGCACAGAGCGTCGCACTCTCAAGGATGGAAAAGATAATGGACGAGATAGAAGAAGAAGTCGAAAAAGTCCTCTTCAGCAAAAGAAGGTTCTCCGGAAAGAAAGCCCTTGACGTAGCAAAAACTCTTATGAAAACCCGCCATGAGCTCATCTCCGATATAATGATCCTCGAAAAACCATCTTTGACATGGGAAGAGGACAGGCTGGATGATCTTTACGAAAAAGTATCCAAATACCTCGAACTCGGAAGAAGATATCGCGTGATGGAAAAACGCCTTCAGAGTGCATTCGAAACCGTTCAAGTCCTTTTGTCCTTCTCTTCCGAAGCTCGTGGAAACCTGCTCGAACTCCTTATTGTGATCTTGATAATCATCGAAATCTTGCTCTGGATAGTGGAGATCTTTTAACAAGGTCACTTGTATCACACCTACAAATACTCCACGAGTTCTTACGCAAGCTACATGAACTCGGAAGGCGCCAGAAGATACAGAACACTCCTTGCCGAAAATGGAAGGATTATTCTGGAAGAAGAATACTAATTAAAAACCCCCCGCGTCTGCGGGGGTTATATTTACCACGCCCACTCTTCTCCGCCCGGGTAAAAACTTACATCCGTATCTCCTTGACCGTAATAAACCATGTTTATGTACCATTTTCCGGACACTTTGACCACATACCTCTCTGTCGGACCGGCTTCAGGATCTGTGAGAACCACCACAGGAGCCAGAGCCTGAATATCTCCATCCTGCAGCTCTTTTGGTACAAACGGAGCTTCATCCGAATAGGGATCCACTGTTGGCTTCACTTGCTTGATTTGTGCGACTATTATCACATCAATGGCTTGATACAAATCGCACACCATTTCGCTCTTGGCTTGCTCCTCCCCCCAGAATAATTAGCTAACGAATCATCGAAATAGTAATAAGTCTCAAGCAAGCTCATTATCTTCTGGCTTATAGGATCTGACTGGTCGTTGCAGTCAACTTCGCCAGAAATTGCTTCCCAAATTTTCCTCATCTCATTCACAAAATCCTCCACAACCTTGCTCGCCGTCGGGTCTATAACTCCGTATCCTCCACCGCTTTCGCCGCCACCTTCCTGTTCATCCCCATTATCGACACCGGGAATCGATCCACCACATGAAACCAAAACAGCTATCAAAATCTCTACAACTGCTACAAGCAAAACTCTTTTCCACACAGCACCCCACCCCTTTCCAAAGAGTCTTCAAAGTTCACAAAAAATTATAAACCTCTCGTCCCCTATACTACCCAAAAATTGATGGTAAAATACCGAAAAAGTTTGCAAGCTCGAAAGGAGAGATAGCTATGATAAAAATTGAGCTTCCAGATGGTAGTGTTCTCGAATTTGAAAGTCCCGTTACCCCAAAAGAAATAGCGTCCAGAATATCCAAGCGCCTTGAAAAGGAAGCAATAGGAGCTCAGGTAAACGGTCAGCTTTGGGACTTAAACCGCCCGATAGATTTTGACGCCAAGGTCCGGCTCATAACCTTGAAAGATGAACTTGCGCCCCAGATCTACCGTCACACGATGGCCCACATAATGGCACAGGCTGTCATGAGAGTCTTCGGGCAGGAAAGGGTAAGGCTTGGAATCGGGCCTGTCATCGAGAACGGCTTTTATTATGATTTCGAGATCTTAGATGGCAGGATAACAGAAGAAGACCTTCCAAAGATAGAAGAAGAGATGAAAAAGATAATCAATGAAGACCTTCCTATAGAAAGGTTCGAACTTCCCAAAGAGCAGGCTATAAAGCTAATGGAAGAAAAAGGGCAGGTTTACAAGGTCGAGCTCATAAAAGACATAGAAGATGAAAAGGTTTCCTTTTACAAGCAGGGCGAGTTCGTGGACCTTTGCCGCGGACCCCACCTTCCATCCACGGGAGTGGTAAAGCACTTCAAGCTTCTTTCGCTCGCAGGAGCGTACTGGCGGGGAGACGAGAGAAACCCGATGCTCCAGAGAATCTATGGAACAGCATTTGCCAAAGCAAAGGATCTGGAAGAGTACCTAAAGATGGTCGAAGAAGCCAAGAAAAGGGATCACAGAAAACTCGGATCCAAGCTGGATCTTTTCCTCATAGACACTGACATCGCTCCCGGGATGCCCTTCTTCCTTCCAAACGGCGCGGCGACTCTCAATGAACTAATGAAGTTCTCAAGAGAGGTTCATATAAAAGCTGGATACAAAGAAGTAATAACTCCGCTCGTCATGAACATAAAACTCTGGCATCAATCGGGACACTGGGACCATTACCAGAAAAACATGTACTTCACCGAAAAAGAAGACACGATGTACGCGATAAAGCCGATGAACTGTCCCGGCCACATCCTCATATTCAAGTCCAGAACGGTGTCTTACAGAGACCTCCCAATAAGGTACTTTGAATTCGGCAAGGTTCACAGATACGAAAGAAGCGGCGTCCTTCACGGGCTTATGAGAGTTCGCGCTTTTACTCAGGACGATGCGCACATCTTCTGCAGGGAGGACCAGATTGAAGAAGAGATAACCGGTGTGATAAAGCTCATAGACGAGCTCTACAGTCCCTTCGGATTCACCTACAGAGCGGAGCTTTCAACAATGCCGGAAGATCACATGGGAGACGAACAGACATGGCACAGAGCGGAAAGTGCTCTTAAAGCTGCGCTTGACAGCATCGGGCTTGATTACAAGATAGCCGAAGGAGAAGGCGCTTTCTACGGTCCCAAGATCGACTTCATGATAAAGGATTCGCTGGGAAGGGAATGGCAGTGCGCGACCGTGCAGCTTGACTTTCTCATGCCGGAGCGCTTCGATGTGACCTACATAGGCGCGGACAACCAGCCCCACCGCGTTGTAATGATACACAGGGCGATATTCGGATCGCTCGAAAGATTCTTTGGAATACTCATAGAGCATTTTGCCGGGGCTTTCCCGACATGGCTCGCACCTGTTCAGGTGGCGATAATACCGATATCTGACAGGCACACAGAGTACGCAAAAAGCGTTTGGAAAATGCTCTTCGCAGAAGGTATAAGGGTAGAGCTTGACGACAGAAGAGAAACTCTGGGCTACAGGATAAGGGACAACCAGATGAAGAAGGTTCCCTACATGCTCATACTCGGTGATAAAGAAGTGGAGTCCGGAAAGATCTCCGTTAGGACACGCCAGGGAAAGGAAATAAAAGATGTGGACATAAATGTCTTTATCGGCACTCTAAAGGAAGAGATAAAGCAGAGAAAAAGAGAGATAAGCTTTGAAAGCTGATAGGTTCATTCGCCTTCCGCACGGCTCGGGATGCTTTCCAGCAGCCCGTGCGGTTTCATCTTTATGGATATGAAGTTTTCTTCGAAGGAGACATCGAATATCGTGAACTTCTTCAACATTGAGAATATCTTATAAGGATACACATAGAGCGTGTTTTCCTTTATCTCGAAAGTGCTCGTTTTGAAATCCTTAATGAAGCCCATTATTATCCTGTTTGCCGTGATCGTGAAGGTGAGGGGATCTTCGGGAGAAGACTGAACATCCTTGAGTTTAAGGCTCAGGGATATTGGGATCTTCATGAGGCTGAGCACTTTGCTCGTAAGGACTATGTTCATCCCGTCCCCTTCCATCTCAAGCGTGACGCTCTCAAACTTTCCGGCGTCTTTCAAAAACTTCTCCACAAGCTCCTTGCCAATTCTCAGCTCTAAAAAATCCATCAAACATCCACGCTCCTTATAAAGACTTCTTCTCCCTTCTCAAACTTAGATATTACCACTCCCTTGCGTGGCTCACCACTTCCCTTGAATTCCATGACTCCCGTGACCCCTTCAAGCTTTCTGGATTTCTTGATGAAGTCCAGCGGCAATCTCTTCCCATATTCTTCATAAAGGCTCTTAGCTATTAGGAATGCATCGAACGTGAGAGCTGCTATAAAACTTGGAAGCTCCTGCCACTCTTTTTGGTAGAGCTTGCGAAATTCAGACGATAGAGATGTCAAATTGGCCATAGGGTTGTATTGAGAAGTAACATATAAACCCTCTGCAACCTCAGGCTTAGGTACACCGAAGGCAGATATCACATCTGTGGATACATAATCCGCCTTTATCCCCAACTTCTTCCCTTGTTCCATCAAAGCCATGAGCTTCCTCGGAAATGAAGCCGCGAAAAACACATCAACACCTCTTGAAGCGGCGGCTTTAAGATAAGGTTCGAAGATAGTTCCGTCCCTTCTCTGGAAAAAACTTTCCACAATTCCTCCTAAACTCGAGAATTCCCTCTTATATTCATTGGATATGACGGCGCTGTACTTCATGTCTATGTCTATAAAAACAGCGCTCCTTCTCTTCTTGAGATCATTTATGACAAAACGCGCTGCCGCTGTCCCCTGCCTATCGTCTCCAAAGCAAACCCTCATAACGCGGCTGGAAGATTCTAAAAGCCGCGGTTCCGATGCTATGGTAAATATTGTAGCAACACCGTACTTCTCTGCAGCGGCTATCATGCTTCTCGCTTGGCTCGAAAGTACTGTGGCAATAATGAGGAAGGGGCGTTTTCTATATATTTGCTCTACCTTCATGGGATACTTACCGCAACCAGAATCATCATACTCCACAGCAAGCGTTCTTAACTCATTGAAAATTTTGCCAAAGACTTCGACTCCACGAACTGTTTCTACAAACAACCCCTTTAGCTCCTCACACTTCGGAGCCAAAACGACGATCCTTGGCTTTCTAAAACCTATCACTACGGATTTTCTCCTCCTTCAAAGCCTACTTACGATTTCGTCTGCAAGCTCTTCTATTCTCCTGTAATCTTCTTCTTTTGGCAAGCCCTTAACCAGAAGGTCCTGAGTGTACTCCACTCTGAGCCCGCTTAAAAGATCCCTGACCTGCTTTGGCATCATTCCGCCCCAGCCGTAAGATCCCATTATTCCAACCAACTTAAGTTTCGGTCTCAGAGCATTCGCGAGGCTAAGGGCATATGCAACCTTTGGATGAAGACCGCCAAGAACCGTCGGGGAAGCCACGACCATCGCGGCAGCATCCACAAGCGCCATGGCAAACTCCCCGATATCCGCAACGCTCAGGTTAAAAAGGACCGTTTTTATTTTGCGCTTTACAAGCTCATCGTATAGCTTTTCTACCATCTTTTCCGTGCTCCCGTGCATGGAGATGTAGGCAACAACGACTTCTCTTTTGACTTCATCGGAGATCCAATCTTCGTAAGCGGAGATTATGAAGGAAGGATCATCGTAAACGGGTCCGTGACTGGGTGCTATCATCCTGGGCTCGAGCTCTTTCACTTTCTGGACATTCTTCTTTATCGAGACTCTGAAAGGCATCATTATCTCGGCGTAATACCGCTTTGCCGCATCGTATACTCTGTCGTCTTTCTCGGCGAAAAGCTCACTCGAAGCGAGATGCGCTCCGAAGAAGTCACAGCTAAAAACGATCCCGTCTTCCTTCAAAAATGTGACCATAGTCTCGGGCCAGTGAACCCAAGGGGTCATGTAAAAGGTGAGAGTCTTTCCGCCAAGATCTACCTCATCGCCTTCCTTTATGATCTGAAACTTGTCTTCGGGAATGTGAAGGAGATCCATCAGCATTCCCTTTGCCTTGGCGTTGGTGACGACCTTTGCGCTTGGGAAAAGTTCAAGAAGCTTTGGTATCGTTCCGGAATGGTCCTGCTCTGCGTGATTGGAAATTATGTAGTCAATGTTTTTAACGCCAAGCTCGCGAAGGTTGGAAAAGAGTATGTGAGACTTTGAAGGATCCACAGTATCTATCAAAGCAGTCTTATCGCTTCCCATAACAACATAGGCGTTATAAGTTGTGCCTTCGGGCAACGGTATGAGCTCGTCGAATTCCCTTCTGTCCCAGTGCTGGACACCTACTTCGTAAACTCCTTCGACCAGTTTTCTCACTGCCATTTCAAAACACCCCCTGTCTCAAAGCTCTTCGAAAGCGCTCTTCGGGGCTCCGCATAGCGGGCAGACCCAATCTTCGGGAAGTTCTTCGAAGGGAGTATCTGGCGGGATGCCTGCTTCCGGATCCCCTTTCTCCGGATCGTAAATGTACCCGCATATCCTGCATCTGTATTTCTTATACTCCTTCTTCGGAACTTCCATGGCCATTGGAGCCGTCTTAGGAACGCTTCCTCTTTTGATCTGATGGTAATAATCGTATGTCATGGGCTCTCCTTCCTTGTAAACCTCGGCGTTTATCACCTTTGCAACGAAAAGCGTGTGACTGCCCACATCGACTTCCGTCTCCACTTCACACTCAAGGCTTGCCAGTGCGTGCTCGATCAGAATCGGAACACCGGATCCACCCATCTTGTACTTCACATTCTCAAACTTCTTGATCTCCCTTCCCGACTTAAAGCCAAATGTACCGATAAGACTCATTGGCGTCTCTTTCTCAAGGATGGAAACGGAGAAGACTTTTGACTTTTTCAAAAGCTCGTGAGTGTAATTGTTTTTGTTCAAAGCCACCGCCACTTTTATGGGCTCCGCCGTTATCTGAAAGACGGTGTTCGCCACCTGACCGTTCAGCTCGCTGCCATACCTCGTGGATACCACATAAAGCCCGTAGCTAAGCTTCCAAAGCGCCTTTTCATTCACAAAAACCACCCCCAGTTAGGTTTTCCTTATTTCACATTATAGCACACCAGAAATCTTTTTCATATTACATGAAATTGAAACTACTCCTCATATCAAATGAAACAAACCAGATACCGCCAAAAAGATCACATACTTCTCACATACTCTTCTCTTTCTTGAACATATCGGACAGATTCTTCCACCATACTATCAAGAATTTTGGGATCTGGAGTGCCCTGCAAAAGCACATAGGGGTCAGCATATGGGCCAAGGGGTTCGAAGGTCAAGAATCTTCCTTCCTCATTCATGCCAACCAAGTATGACGCCATGAGTATAACATCAAAGTCCAACATTCCTTTCCCTGGTATATCTCTATTACTATCGGCTAAATGGAGATTTATCAGCCTATTACCAGCTTTCAATATTGCCTCCCCAACATGCTCTTCTTCGTTCAGCATGTGATACACATCTCCGTTTATATGTTTAACACCATCATGATTCACAGCTTCTATATATTCTATAGCCTCCTCAACTGTATGAATCAGACTCACCTCTGCCGATCTTATAGGCTCTATGGCTGCTTTTACATTGTAACTTGCAAAATGCTCTCCACACTTCCTGAGAGTTTCTACACTTCTCCAGAATTCATAATCATCTATCTTTCTCGTCCTTCCCACAGCACTTGGGACAACGATTAAATACTTTCCACCAACAGCTGCAGTGAATTCCACCTGTCTTTTGATGTAATCAATCGCATTTTGCCTTATATATGGATCAGGACTTGCCAAATCGTTATTCTCAGAGTAAAGTCCACACACTCCTGAAACCTTTAGCTCGTATTCCTCTAACAACCTTATAATTCTCTCATAGTCAGGCTTTATATCTGCCGTATAATATGAACCCTTTAACTCCACATACTCCAAACCCTTGCTCTTTAATCTTTCAAAACTTCTTTCCAAGGGTTCTTGACCAAACATCCAAATACTCCATGATAAATCTATTCTTCTCTCGAATCTCTCTGGTTCCTTCTCTTTCATTTCGAGATAGGTATCTTTTATACTCTCATTCTTTATCTGAAAATTTTGTAGCATATTACTTTTCACCCCTTTTTAAAGTATGCACTGAAAACACTTACTCCAAGAGCTATGATTATGAATATTCCGAAAACCACCTCTTGAAAGTATGGATTTATCCTCAGCATGTTCAGAGAATTCGATATTATTCCCATCAAAAGAACGCCAAGAAAAGTGCCTAAAATATTCCCTCTACCTCCTGTTAGAGCAGTACCTCCAATCACTACGGCTCCAATAGCCTTTAACTCCATTCCTGATCCGGTCGTCGGCTGAGCAGCCCCTATTTTCGAGAGCAATATCATAGAAGCAAGTCCTATAAGCAAACCGTTTATGAAAAACACAAGAAGTTTTGTTTTAGCAATGGATATACCTGAATAAAACGCCGCCAAGGAGTTGCTTCCAACCGCATAAATATGCCTTCCAAGGCGGGTGAAACGTAGAAGAAAATCGACTATTATGTATATAACTAACCCAATGAGAAAGCTCAAAGGAAACCAACCCCATAGTCTCGTCAGCCCAAGAGTCTCAAATTTCCCATATATAGTTTGAAAAACCCCTTTCGTTATTGCAAACGCTGTTCCCCTAAAAACACTTAAAAATCCTAAGGAGACTATAAAGGATGGTGCTTTAAAAGCTATCGTTGAAATGCCCACAAGCATACTGTTTAAAACTGCCAGACCAAGTGCTACCATAACAATCCAAAATGTTGGGACCTCAGATTTTATTAGCATCGCAGAGACACATGCAACCAAACCAAGATTCGTCCCTATAGATATATCTATTTCGCCTGTCAGTATTATCAAAGTCATTCCCGAGGCTAAAATACCAAGAACGGATATCTGATCTAATATATTAACCATATTGTTCAAGGTGAAAAACCTGGGATTTATAGAACCCGTTATAATCGCTAACGAAGCTTCAGCAACAAGCAAGAAGAACCATTGAGTAGAATAAAATGGCCTTTTGGATTTCTCTATTACAACTTTTTCTCTGCCTTCCATTTCCATTCCTCCTTTTAAACACCAATGAAACTTCTCAAAAGCTTTTCTTCAGATAGATCTTTATTATCGAGTATTTCCACCATCTTACCCTTTCTCATAACACCTATACGATCGCTCATAGAAAGAAGTTCCGGCATGTCCGACGAAACCATAATTATTGCCTTCCCTTGCTTTGCCAGCTCTATCATAACTTGATAAATCCTCTCTCTTGCTCCTACATCAACTCCTTTTGTAGGTTCGTCAAATATAAAAACCTTTGCGTTTTCATCAAGCAACCATCTTCCCATGACGACTTTTTGCTGATTTCCCCCAGATAGATGTTCTATTAGCTGAGAAAACCCGCTTGTAACAATATCTAACTCATTTATCAGTCTCCTTGTCATATTCATTTCCTCTTTTTTTCTTAAGAATGCTACTTTAAGAAGCTCATTGATTATAACCACAGAATTTTCAACTATGTCCCTTCCAAGGAACATGGCCATTCTTTTTCTATCCTCTGGAACCATACAAATCCCATTTCTTATAGCATGAATAGGGGTCTTAGGCACGTATCTTCTTCCTTCTATGTAAATCTCACCTGCATCTGGCTTTAGGATGCCAAAAATTAAACTCACCAGCTCTGTTCTTCCAGATCCAGCAAGACCTCCTATTCCAAAAATCTCACCTTTTCTTACTTCAAAACTCACATTCTCAACTAACTCTTTCTTTGATAATCCCTTTACTTCAAATAACTTTTCACCTATGGGTACCCTTTCTCTCTTGTAAAAAAGATGCACCTCTCTCCCTACCATCTTGCGAACCAAAAATTCTGTATCCACCTCGGAAACCTTGTAAGTACCCATATATTCTCCATCCTTCAATACTGTCACCCTATCACCTATTTCAAAAATCTCCTTCAAATAGTGGGAAATGTATATTATCCCCATCCCCCTCTTCTTCAAACTTCTGATTATCTCCATAAGAGCCTTTGTCTCCTCTAATCCCAAAGAAGCTGTAGGCTCGTCAAAAATGATGATTTTAGACTGTCGAAACAAAGCTTTTGCTATTTGCACCACTTGCTTATAAACTAAGGGAAGTTCTCCAACAGGTATATCTGGATCTATAGAAATTCCCAGAGATTTGAGAATAGCTTTGGCCTGCTCATTCTGATATCGCCGATTAACAACTATAGGAATGGGAGAAGGGACTTCCGAACCAAGAAATATATTCTCCGCAACAGAAAGGGTATCCACAACCTCTGTATCCTGATAAACTGTCGAAATCCCCAACTCTATGGCAAGTCGTGGATTCAGATTACGCACTTTTCTACCCATTATGAATATCTCTCCTGAATCTGGATGTACCGCACCAGAAATTATCTTTATAAGTGTGGATTTACCCGCTCCATTTTCTCCAACGATACAATGAACCTCTCCAGGTTTTAAATCAAAAGAAACCTTTTTCAGTACCTCATGACCTCCGTATTTCTTCACAATTCCCGAAACTTTTACAAGATAATCAGACATTCCAAAACCACCTCACATTGCGGTTAAAAAAGGGGTGGGGGGCCACCCCAAAGGAGGATCAACTCACTTCAGAGCATCTATTAGACCAATGTATTGGGGGAAATATTTTTTCGTGAGTTCTATCCAAACGGGATCAACATCCCAAGGTACCACTTTCGTTTTATCATTTATGGTTTCCTCCGTAACAGGAGTAACAGGAAGTAGAATCCATTGTCTCTCTTTCTTTATCTTCCCAGTGACGTAAGCATGGAGTGCGAGGAAAGATATGAACCCTTCCCAACCGGGAGAGCTTGAAATGGAGTATTTTATGCTTCCTTCCTTTATCAAAGCAATACCATAAGGCGCACCGTTTTGGGAGGTTATTTTGATAGGATTGTTCAACAGATTCCTTGATTTCAACCATCTGACGACTGCTGCAGCCATTTCTTCGTTGAATATATGCAAAACGGTGAAATCATAGCCAGATTCTATCAGGTCTTGAACCTGGCGCACAGCCTCATCGGGAATATATTTTCCATCTCTAATAGCCACTATCTTGTTTTTGCCCAGCTTGGCTACTTCTGCTTTAAAGGCCTTCAAGAAAACTTGCACAGGAACATGTTCTAATCTTCCAGCTATGAATGCTATATTCTCTCCTGGCCAATGTTTGGCTATGTATTGAGCTATGTTCTTTCCCATAGCATCCCAGTCGAAATCAATTGCTGCCACCACAGGTTCTTTTGCTTTCAAAACCTGTCCAACATTGTCGGTAACAACCAAGGGAATCCCAGCTCTGGCTGTCTCCCTTGCGGCGATAAACGGCCCATTGGGATTGAACGAAAATATGCACATACCGTCTACTCCCATATCAACTAGTGTCTTTATGTTACTGATCTCTTTCTCCACATCGTAGTCAGAATTCAAAACTACCACTTTTACGCCAGCAAGTTTTGCAGCATACAAGAACCCCTCCACGTCTTTCCTATACCAAGTGTCTGGTCCAGGCGTCACATATCCATACACAAGCTGTTTTGAAAGCGCAACGACTCCAATCAGAAAGATAATAAGAACAACAAAAATCAGCTTAGCCTTACCCATAAAAACACCTCCCTTCGAGTTAAATCACCTTCCTAAGAAACTCCAGGCCCATTAATAAACCCTTCTTGGATTTTTCCTCGCTTCCTTCCCAAACAGGATCTTCATGCTCTATGCTCAAGACGAAATCGTAACCAACCTTTTTCAGAGCTAACACAAGCTCCTCCCAATCGATTTCACCAAAACCAGGCAGCCTGTACTGCCACCAACTTTTGGCGTGAGGATTTTCTCCGAAATACCCGTATATCCCTTGTTCATAGAGTTTCCTCTGATCCACCTCCACATCTTTGGCATGAACATGGAATATTCTGCTACCAAACTCTTTTACGACTTCTATGTAATCTATACCGAGCCAGTACAGGTGAGACGGATCTAAATTCAGTCCGAAGGAGTCCGGAGTTATCCTGAATATTTCTCGCCAAACCTGGGGAGAGTAGAATATGTTTCCTATTTTCTCCGGCTCCTGCCAGCTCACCATCGGGCAGTTTTCTATCATGAGTTTTACATTCTTACTCTCGGCATAGGCTATGAGCGGCTTGAAAACCTTCTCAAATTCCTCGATGTTCTCCTCAACACTCTTTTTCACATCTCTTCCTATGAAGGTTCCTACGAGCTCCACACCTATCAAGCTGGCAGCGTCTATCACCCTTTTCAAATGCTCGTTTATCCTCTTTCTTCTCTGGGGATCCGCATCGAGGTTGTTGTCGTAATAAGCAAAAGAAGAGATTATTAGCTCGTTCTCCTCTAAGATTTTCTTCACCTTTTGGGCTTCCTCTGGACCGAAATTCTCAACATCGATAGTAGTGGAAGAGTAATCTCTTTCATTCACAATCGGCCAAGCTGCAACTTCAAGCGCCTCAAATCCAACGGAATGAGCCCACCTGGCTATCTCCTCGAAATTCATGTTCTTCAAAGCCACTGTCAAAAATCCTATCTTCATCATCCGCACCCCCTGACAATGGGGGGCACGAGCCCCCCGGACAGCTTCAGAACACGGAATCTGGGTAGTAGTAATCTTTGGCGTTTTCTTTCGTTATGGTTTCAGTGGAAAGGATAATCTTTCTCGGTATTCCCTTTTGATAGAACCCATTCAGTGCTTCCCCTTTGAGCGCCATAACAGCAAGGTTGATAGCCGTTGCGATCATGTTCGGGGGATAGGTGAAATCAACCTGAACCAAAGGATTGCCTTCCATGATCATCTTGACTATGTTCTTCTCTCCAGCACCTCCAACGAGAACGATGTTTTTATCCCTTCCAGCCTGTTTCAATGCCAGTATTACCCCATGAAGCATGTCGTCATCACCCGTCCAAACTGCGTCGATTTTGGGATACTTCGTGAGGATGTTCTGCATGACTTCAAATGCTTTCTCCCTGCTCCAATAGCCGGGTTGCTGGGCTATTATCTTTATACCCGGATAGGGTTTGAGGGCATCTTTGAAAGCGTTCACTCTCTCTGTGTTTATGGAACACGGGATTCCCTCGATTATCACGACATTACCCTTGCCGCCGAGTTTCTCCGCTATATACTTCCCGGCAAGATATCCGTACATGTAGTTATCCCCTGCGATATAAGTGTTGTACTCCTCGGAGTTTATTCCTCTATCCACTACAACCGTATAAACACCTTCTCGGAAAGCCTTGACCACTATCGGCGTTAACGGGGCGGATTCATAAGGATTGATCACCAGAGCGTCTATTCCTTTAGCAAGCAGTGCTTGAACCTGGGCGATTTGCTCACTCGGCTCTCGCGCTGTAACCAGATAAAACTCGACGGTTGGATCGTTCTTGTACTGGTTGATAGCGTACTTCGCCCACCAGACCATTCCAGCCGTCCAGCCGTGATCCGCCGCTGGTATCGCAACTCCTATTTTAAATTTCGCGAATCCAAGAAAGGCGATTATCACAAGAAAGACAACCAAAAACTTCTTCATAAAAACACACCTCCCCACAGAGTTTTCCCCGCATTGGGATCTCACTCCAGCTTTCTAACCTTCCCTTCCTTGAAAGAAGCCATTAATTCCTCCACAACCTTTACGGCGATGTACCCGTCTTCGGGATTCACAATGGGCTCTTCCATACCCATGCAGACCCTGGCAAAATGGTCTATGACTGGCATCTTCCAGTAGGAGTCTTCGTTCGTGAAGAGAGGCGGAAGCTCTATCTGACCATGGAATCTGACTGGTTTATCAAGGTAAATGTCTATCTTATTTGGATCCGAATAGCCGATCTTCAAAGTGCCGAACTCGCCGTAAATAACCGTCCAGTTTTCTTCAAGCCCTTTCGTTATCCAGTTGGCATCCAACGTTGCCAGAGCACCGTTCGACAGCTTTAAAACAGCACTCGCTATATCCTCAACATCTCCTTCTTTTTCAAGCGTTGCGGCCATGGCATAGCATTCCTCTATTTCAAGACCTGTTAGGTATCTGATGAGATCTACCTTATGGACACCGAGATCCCCCAAAGCCCCGAACATGGCCCTCTCTTTCTCGAAAAACCATTTGGCTGTGGGGGACCAATTCTCCGGTCCAGAATGGCCGAAAACTGTTTTAACGAACCTTATCCTTCCCAAGAGACCGGACTCTATGATCTCCTTGGCTTTTATGTGATGAGGGAAGAATCGTTGCGAATGATTTACCATAAGCACTTTACCCGTCTCACGGGATGTTTCTATCATCTTTTTTGCATCGGCCGAAGTGGTTGCCATGGGCTTTTCAACGAGAACATGCTTCCTGGCTTTCAAAGCGTCTATAGTTATCTGGGCGTGAAAGGAATTAGGGGTTGCAACCACGACGGCGTCTATATCATCTCTGGACAAGAGTTGCTTGTAATCTGTGTACATATCAACATCCAGTCCGTATTCCTTTGCCACTCTCTCCATCTTTTCGATGTGTGGATTAGAAAGGGCGATTAGATCTGTATAAGGTGAGAACACTATATTTGGAATATGAAGAACTTGTGATATCTTACCCGTACCTATAACTCCCATTCTCAATCGCTCCATAAAAAACGCACCTCCTCAAAACGAAATAAGCCCCACCCCATCCAAAAAAACGCCACAAAACCACACGAAAACCGTGATCAACCGTTTTCGCAACCCCCTTCTCCCATCCCGTTTCCACTTGAAGATTACTCTTCAACACATCATAGTGAAAACCTGTTCTGATCTGAAAATTGTCTGTAACATTGAAATATGTTTGAAAAGGGATACACCTCTGAGCATAATCCAACTTTTCTCAAATTTCCGGTGCAACATTCCGAAAAAACGACAATTTTTTATTGTATATTCTGATGAGCAATCGGTTTCGCAACTCTTTTCAAGGAGAAGGCAATAAAAAGCCCGCCCAATTGGGCGGGGACGAGAAAGGCGTTTTGGTGATCTATTATGCAAACACCGTGGCGTCTATCCCTTTAATCTCACAGAAAGCAACAAGCTCATCTACAAAGTCTCCATAAACTCCGTGCGTATGGTTGCAGGGATAGTGTTTCAAGAAATCATCTACGCTCGCTTTGAATTTCACATACGCATGCGGCCACTCTATCTGCACCTGTTCGGCTCTTCTTTCCATCTCTTCTTCCGGCAGGTCCACTACTTCCCCTTTCAATATGATCATCCTGTATTTGCCGTCTTTTCTCGTAAGCCTTGCAAACGTCATCTCTCCCGGCGCAGCAAAGTGTCTAACCGCAGCCCCACCAGCCGGGAAGTAGAACGTTTCAGGATAGAATGTCACTTTCTTCAGGTTCTCTTCTGGATCGAAAGATCTGGCAGCAAAGTATGTAGCATGTGTACCTGAGTTGCAAAGGTCTACTATCCCGTCTTCGAATATGTGCCTTACATCTGCGAACAACACCGGAAGGCCTGAGATGTGCTTTAGTATCTCCATGCTCAGCGCTCCGTCCATGTCCGTTTCTGTGGCTGCTACTATCGGTTCTTTTGGACCTTCGAAGTCGTACGGATCGTTCAGGAAGGCTTCCGCTACATCCATCGTTGCGTAGTTGTTCGTCATCTCAGGCTGGCCTTTGAATCCCACAAAGTCGAGTTCATATTCCTCTATTATCTCTTTCGCAGCATAGTAGAGCGCTATCTGCTTTTCGAGCTTTTCGGGGGTAAGGGCTTTTCCATCGTATTTCACATTTGATTTTTCTTCAAGCCACAGGCGCGCTTTCGTTAGCTTTTCTTTCGGCACTTTCTCCGCCCTTAGAACGAGTTCGTACTGGTCTATTTGCTCCACGTCTATTCCGAACTCTTTGAGCCACTGATCTCCATTGGCTGCTGCTGTATACATCCCCATCGGCCTTCCACCGAATTTTCCGTATCTTTCCCCAACGAGCCGATTGGAAGCACTTATCGCCCTTATGTATCCCATGAGTTTTTTCATAACCGCTTTGTCTGACGGATCTCCCCACACTTTAAAGTGTTTCACACCGACTTGATCGAGTGCACCAGATGCTGCCAAAAGTCCCACCATTCCGGGGTATTTCGGGTTTATGTGTCCGTAGAGTATGAATGGACCCGGCGCGAAAAGGGATGCGATTACGCTAAGGTGGGGCCAGCACCATATGGAGTAGTTGAATATGGTCACTTCCACATCCTGAGAGCGCAAGAATTTTCCAGCCTTTTTTGCAAGGGAAGGTTTCCAAACGATGTCGGGTGCCGTTATTACTTCTACTTCACCAGTACTTTCAAGGGCTTTGGCGAGTTTTTCTTGGAACTTTTTGTTCATCTCCAAAAGCTCTTCATGTACGAATTTCCTTCCATCCGAAAAGGTTATTATCCCCACTCTTTGCTTCTTCATTTTTCGTTGCCTCCTTTCTCGTACGCCTTGTTCAATTGATAATGCAATCGCTTGCACGCATTTTTAATATACCATCCCGATCCATGAATTACAAAATTTTTCATGCACAGATTTTGTTGCTGTTTTGCGGCTTGTATTCGCGGTTTTGGTAAAATAGTTTCTTCATGAGCAAATTACATGTTTCGGGATGGTGGTAAAAGGTGTTATCATATGGACGAAAGAACAGGGAAATTGTGCAATGCATGATCAAACATTTGAACAAAACATGGAGGTGAACCGTGTGGACGAAAAAGAGCAGGTGAGAAGGGCGGCGCTTTACATACTCCAGAGCGGGCTTGTGAAGGGGACATGGGGGAATGTGAGTCTTCTTTCTGGCGGGAAGGTCTACATAACTCCTTCTGGGGTTCCGTACGATGAGCTCGAAGCGCAGGACATCGCCGTCGTCGACCTTGAAAGTGGTGATCAGATAGAAGGAAGGCAGCGTGCATCGAGCGAGCTCCCAATGCACCTTCAGATATACAGGGACCATAAAGCCATCCGGGCGATAGTCCACGTTCATTCGATCTACGCCACGGCCTTTGCCTGCATGAGAAAGCCCATTCCCTGCTATGTCGAAGACCAGGCGATGATACTGGGCGGGAGCGTCCAGGTTGCCGAATACGCGCTTCCCGGAACATGGGAACTTGCAAAAAACGCTTCTAAGGCGCTTGGCGACAGGTTCGCGGTGCTTCTTTCAAACCACGGAGCTGTGGCCGTGGGAAGGAGCATGAAAGAGGCTCTGGTAGCCGCCCAGATACTGGAAAAGAGCGCCCAAATAGCTTACCTTGTCGGAAAAAATGGGAAGCTGCTTGAAGAGAATGATATCCAGTATCTCCGAAAGGTTTACATAGACTCTTATTCGAGAAAACTCGAAGAGTGAAGTCTCAAGCGCTGCCGTCTGACTTTTCCGGCAAAAGCTTTGGAAAAGCTTTTAAAAGTCTTGAAGAGACATAGGAAGCCCCGGCGGTCTTTAAAAGGTCCACCCATATAAACGGGAGAACGCCGGCCATGATCGATTTCACGAAACTTTTCGTGTAGATCGTAAGCCAGGCGCTGCCGCAGGCATAAACCACCCCGATGGAAAGGATGGAAAGAAGGAGCATGTTTTTGAAATCCTGCCTTGAGAGCCCGCTGATAAGAGCTGCAAGCGGAAAGCTCAGGATGTACCCGCCGGTCGGTCCTATTATGTGAGCAAGGCCGCCTTTCATCCCGGCAAAGACTGGAAGACCCATGGCTCCAAGAAAAACATAGCTTGCCTGAGAGTAAAACCCCCATTTGGCTCCGAGGATCTGCCCTGACATTATCACAAACAGGAGCTGCAGTGTGAATGGAACGGGTCCGAGCGGGATCGTTATCTGGGCCCCTGCGATGGTCAGAGCTGTGAAAAGTCCGGAAAGTGCGATGTTTCTGCTCATCTAAAGCCCCCCGTCTTATATAATAGCTTTTGACAAGAATTGTACCATCAAAAACGGGAGGGGGGATGGACATGCTAAGAGTCGCTCTTGTGTGCGATTCAGAGCTGGACGAGCACAAAAAGGAGATGCTCGAAAGCGTAAGGAAAGCCCTTGAGAAGAAGTTTTCCGTGACCGTCGTTCCATTTAATGAAGACTTCATGAGAAAGATCAAAGGCTTTGACATCGCCTTTAACATGGCCACGGGCGGTGGAAGGGATAGCAGGCAGGTGCATGTTCCGGCGATTCTCGACCTTCTGTCCGTTCCGTACACGGCGGCTCCTGCTCTCGCACATGCGATATGCATAGACAAGGGGGTCACAAAGGCCGTCTTGATGAGCCACGGGATAAGCACCGCCGGGTTTTTCGTAGTGCATCCTGGGGAAAAGGTTCCGGAAGATCACGGTCTTAACTACCCACTCATAGTAAAGCCCCTAAGAGAAGGAAGCTCGAAAGGGCTCAGAAAAGAGTCCGTTGTGAATGACATGGATTCTCTCGTGAAGGCAGTTGAGTGGGTGCACGAGACTTTCAACGAAGGAGCGCTCGTTGAAGAGTTCATAGAAGGAACGGAAGTTACCGTTGGGCTTCTTGAGAGAGAAGACGCAGTAGAAGTCTTGCCGCTCCTTGAGATAGATTTCTCTGGCCTTCCGGAAGGTGTTGAGCGCTTTTACTCTGACAGGGTGAAAAATCAGGGTCTTGATGTTTACATAAAATACATCGCACCCGCAAGGCTTCCGGAAGATCTTTACAAAAAGGTGGAAGAAGCCGCGAGAAGGGCTTTTAAAGCACTTGGGCTGAGGGACTACGCGAGAATGGATTTCAGGATAAAGGATGGGCGCTATTACATACTGGATGTGAATTCTCTGCCGCTTCTCGTTCCAGAGTACTCCGATATAACGAAGATGGCGAAAGCCGCGGGAATGAGCTACGACGATCTCGTTCTCTCGATAATAGAATCTGCCATAAGGCGTTATGGACTCTAAACTCATCTTGATAACCGGTCTGCCCGCTTCTGGAAAGACGACCCTTGCAAGAGAGCTCGAAAAAGCCCTGAAAAGTAGCTTTTGCACGCTATGGCTCGATGGATACGAGCTAAGAAAGATCTTTGGCCATGAAGAGATGAGCGAAATGGCGGCAAGAAAGATGGAAGAAGTTCTTCCACGCTTTCTTGAAGTGTTGAAGGGAAAAGGGCTTTTAATCATCCTTTCGATCGTTGCGAGCAAAGAGAGCTTTCGAGAAAGGCTTCTTGGCTTGATGGAGAGCGTTCATGTGCATCTTGTGTGCGGTGAAAGGATCAGAAGACAGAGAGATGCAAAAGGGGTGTATGATAAAGCAATAGAAGGGAAGATATTTCTTCCGGGCTTTTCAGAAACCTACGAAGAGCTAAAAGATGCGGATCTTTTTCTTGACACGACAGGGCTTTCCATTGATGAAGAAGTCCGGGCGGTTTTGAAGCTTCTGCGGGAAAGAGGGTGGATCTGATGTTCGATCTTGCGATAGTGCGCGGTTTTGTTTACAGATCGGGTGACTTTTTCAGGGAGAATGTTTACATAAAAGGCGGCAAAATAGCGGCGGTGACTTCGGAAGTTCTGGAAGCAAGGGAAGTTTACTCGGCGGACGGGCTCTGGGTGCTTCCGGGTTTCATCGATCCACATGTTCACTTCAGTCTCAGGGTTGGAAAATGGACATCGGTGGATGACTTTTTTAGCGGTTCTGTGAGCGCAGCCTTTGGAGGAATAACGACATTCATAGATTTCATAGATCCTGTGAAAAGCGTAGCGGAAATGGAAGAAGCGTTTAAAAGAAGGCTCGAAGAGGCAAAAAGCAGTGTGGTCGACTACGCTTTTCACGCAACGATAGCGTCTCCCACCGACGCGCCGGGAGATATCGCTTCGAAGGCGAAAGAGCTCGGTATGGCGAGTATAAAGCTTTTCACTACATATTCTTCGAGCAACAGAAGAACCTACGATGATTACATAGAAGAACTCTTAAGGCTTTCATCCGAGATGGAATTCGTTGTGGTTGTTCACGCAGAAAACGACGAGATAATAAAGAAGATGGAAGGAAAGAATGTACCGCCAAAAGATCACTCCAGGGCAAGACCGACCATTGCAGAGCTTTCAGAAGTCCTCAAACTTGCCGCGATGGCCAAATACCACAAGGGTCAGCTTTACATAGTTCATATCTCGAGCGGGATTACGGCGAAAGAGATCTGGGAAAGGTACGGCGACATCCTTGGGCTCCATCTCATAACCGAGAGCTGCCCGCACTACTTCTGGCTCGACGAGAGCGTTTATTCAAGGGAAGACGGAAAGCTCTTTTTGATGACACCGCCGCTCAGGTCTTTGGATGAAGTCGAAACACTCAGGGACTACTTCGATGCGATAGTCACGATAGGCACGGATCACTGCTCTTTCATGCGAAAGGAAAAGATGGAAGGAAACTTCACACATGGAATTCCCCAGGGAATAGGCGGAGTGGAGTTCTCCTTCAGTCTGATGTACACACTCTTTGGGCCAGGCGTGATAGACAAGTTCACAAAAAATGTGGCCAAAGTTTATGGTCTTTATCCCAAAAAAGGCGTGATAGAAGTTGGAAGCGATGCAGATCTTGTGGTTTTCGATCCGGATGAGCGCTGGTTCGTCCAGAGCCACCACAGCCGCTCGGATTACGATGTCTACGAAGGGCTTGAGCTTCACGGCAGGGTTATCACGACACTCTCAAAGGGAAGGTTCGTCGTTAAGAACGGTGAGTTCGTTGGTGAAAAGGGCTGGGGAAGCTTCCTTGAGAGGGAGGCGATAAGATGGCTTTAAGCGGTGAGTTTTCACCTGAAAGAGAAGTGGAAAGGATAAGCCAGTTTCTCAAAGACTTCATAGAAAAGAACGGTTTTAAAGGGGCTACCATCGGAATAAGCGGCGGGATAGATTCGGCGGTTGTTGCCGCGATTCTTTCAAGAGTTTTGCCGAAAGATAGAATAAGGGCTCTGGTGCTTCCCGAAAGGGACTCTCATCCGGATTCGGTGAAGGACGCAAAGATGGTTTGCGAGAAATACGGTCTTGAGTGTCAAGTGCGGCCCATAACGCCCATTTTGAAGAAACTTGGAATCTACAAGCTCCAGCCGCCAGCAGCGTTTGTTCCTTACACCGTGAAAGCAAAGTACGCCATGGCGAAGTGGCAGGAGCACGGCCAAGACGCGGTATACGAAAGGGACATAGCGATGGAGGGATCCGAAGATTTCTTGAAGGGGATCGCGTACTACAGGGCAAAGCACAGGGTCAGAATGTGCGTCCTTTACATGGAAGCCGAGATGCGTGGATACACGGTAGTGGGGACCACGAACAAAACCGAGTGGATGACGGGCTTTTATGTGAAGTGGGGAGACGATGCAACGGATGTCGAGCCCCTGCTGCATCTTTACAAAACGCAGGTCTTCGAGCTTGGAAAGTTCCTTCAAGTTCCTGAAAGAATTTTGAAAAAGCCCCCTTCCCCCGATCTCGTTCCGGGCGTGACGGACGAGTTCGCGCTTGGAATGAAGTACGAAGAGATAGACAGGATACTGATGAAGTTGGAAAAAGGCCAGAGTCTCGATGACGAAGACAGCGAAAAAGTGGAGAGAGTGAAGAGGTTAGTGGAGCTGGCCGAAAAGAGGAACATGAGGATGGTTAGTTTACTTCAGTCATAGCCGGGAATTTTTGCCGTCCAATGCCTGCCCGCCATTTTATCATCCCTGATTGAGAAGGGCACGAGCTATGCTACAATTCAAGCTCAAGGGGGGTTGTGATTGAAGCTCAGGGCTTTTTCGCTCCTGCTCCTTGTAACGGTTATCTGGGGAACGACGTTTCCTTTCCAAAAGATGATAATAGGCGGGGTCTCTCCCCTGCCCTATATTTCTTTTAGGTTCACCATAGCAGCTGTAGTTTCTTTGCTTCTTTGGGGAAGGGGAAACTGGAAAGACGGTTCGGTATTGGGCTTCATATTGGCTCTCAGCTATACAACGCAGACTCTCGGACTGAAATTCACGACTGCTTCGAAAAACGGCTTTTTCACATCGCTCTATGTCGTTTTGGTTCCGCTTGTTTCTTGGCTTCTTGAGAAAGAGAGGCTCACAAAGCTTCAGGCTATAGGGCTCGCTACCGCAGCTGTTGGAAGCTATTTCATGTCGGGTGGAATTTCGGGATTCAATTTCGGCGACTTTTTGTCCTTTCTATGTGCGGTAGGGTTTGCCTTCCATGTCGTGCTGATAACCGTTTTCTCAAAGAAAGTCAAAGAAGAAAGTCTTCTAACTCCCCAGTTCACAATCACCGCTGCTCTGAATGCTCTCTTTGCCGCTGGCCTCAGCTGGCACATGACGGTTTCAGCAACTGTTGTTGCCCTTTACACGGCAATTCTTGCAACCGTGTTTGGAATATGGGTTCAGGTGAAGAATCAAAAGCTAATAGGGAGCAACCTCACAGCACTCGTCTTCGCCGGTGAGCCTGTCTTTGCCGCGCTGTTTTCGTTCCTCTTCCTCCACGAAGTGCTGACTCCTCTGCAAATACTTGGAGCCTCACTTCTTACTGCGGCTATAATCCTTTCGGGGGTTAATGCAAAATGAGTCTTTTGGCGGGTAGTTTGGCTTTCACCACCGCGACCTTGCTCTCTCGAATTCTGGGACTTGCGAGAGACATGTCCCTTGCTGCCGTTTACGGGGCAGGGGCGGCTCTCGACGCGTATATGATCTCCATAATCTTTCCTTTCTTCTTGAGAAAGATATTTGGCGAAGGCGCAATGGGATCTTCTTTCGTTCCCTTTTACAAAACTGCCGATGATAGGGATACCTTCACTTCTTCTGTTGTGAATACGTTCCTTGTGGTAACTCTGCTTATTGTGGCTGTTGTTGAAATATTTCCTGATCTCGTTCCCGCCGTATTTTCCATGGGATATCCTGTTCGGGAAAGGGAAAAGATAGAGACCCTCGTAAGAATTACTTCTGTTTTCATACCCGAGGTCTTCCTGTGGGCGGTATTCTATTCAGTGCTGAATAGCCACGGAAAGTATTTTCTCCCCGCTTTGACGCCACTTTTCATAAACGTCGGAGTTATCGCGGGAACGCTTGCTGGAAGAGATCCTGTCTGGAGCGCAGTTGGATTCGTCATAGGAGGCGGCGTGGCAGCTGCGGTTCTGGGAGCTGCTGCATCGAAGTACTGGAGATATAGATTCACGTTCAGGGGCATTGGAAAGTTCATGCCGGCGTTTTTGAAAGCAACAGGTGCCATGGTCGCGAATCAGTTCAACTTACTGGTTGATACGAACGTTGCCTCATTTCTTGGAATGGGAGCCATTAGCTCTTTACAGCTTGCATCAAGGCTTTATCAGCTTCCTCTCGGGCTTTTTGGGGTTGCGGTATCTACCGTGGCTCTCAGTGTCATGAGTGGTGAGAAAGAAAAGGCGGAAAGGATGAAAGATGCCATCACCACGGCTCTTTTCCTCACCTTTCCAGCAGCGGTTGGGTTGTTCGTTCTCTCAAAAGAGATGGTTTTTCTCATCTTCGGGTTTGGAAGGTTTCAGCAAAGCGCTGTTAATCTGACATCCGAGATTTTGAGGATGTACTCCATTGGGGTGGTTCCCTATTCTCTCTTTTACATCGCCCTGAGGTATCATCATTCATCGAAGAGGATGGGAATACCTCTCCTTGCCACGTTTTTGGTCTCTGGGAGCAACGCCGTTCTCGATATTCTTCTGGCGATGTGGATGGGTGCGGCGGGAATAGCCCTGGCTACCTCGATTTCGGGAATCTTGGGACTTCTTTTCTTCACTTTTAGAGGCGAAATAACCGCATCAAAGGCAGAGAGCGTAAAGGTAGCCATATCGTCTGCGGTAATGGGGACGGTTCTTTTGGCATTCAGAAACAGCTTCAGAGGAAGGCTCATGTCCGCAGCAGCGGTGTTGATAGGAGTGGGAATTTACTTTGCATGCCTTTGGATCTTAAGATCAGAGAAGCTGAAAGAGCTCAAAGTCATCATATATAGACGGCGCTGAGATAGCCAACGACTTCCAGAAAGTCCCCGGATACCTCTCCGCTCGTTGCGTGTTTGAGCACCTTTGGCTTCCCGACTTCCATTAGCATGAGAGTTGCCACGGCGCCGTACCCGCACATGGTAACTCCTGCTTCGTAAACGGCTGAGTACAGCATGCGCGGGTCGTTGTTTTCGATCGCTTCTATTATGAGAGAATCCTTTTTCAGGGTTGATTCGTGGTCGTCGTAGTGATTAAGATCGGTGGATGCAATCACGAGAGTCGTGGGTTTAAGGGAAATCAGCCGCAAAAGAGCTTTTGATAGGTCCGAAGATGAATTTGGTGACTGGTCGAGCATGGTTATAGGAACGATTTTGAAGGAGTTTCCGTAAAGGTACTGCAGGAATGGGAGCTGGACTTCCAGAGAATGCTCCATGGAGTGAGCCGATGTGTCGGATTTTGCCAAAGAGGAATTCTCCAGGATTATCTGAACAGCCTCTTCGTCGACCTCTACTCCTCCCAACGGTGTTTCCCAATTTCCAGACGGATAGACACTTATGGGAGGACCGTATCCGGTGTGGTTCGGTCCCATCAGTATCACCAGATCCGGTGTGCCGAGTTTTGCTATCTCCGAGAACCCCCATGCAGCAACCTGGCCGCTGTACATGTATCCCGCATGCGGACTTATCAAGCCGTAGGGTTTCTCAAAGCGGTTTTCGTTGATAGCAGGGATTTCCCCGGGGCCGAGTGGCCCCAGGAAGGAGTCTTCTATTGTTCTGCGAAGCATTTCTTTTCCAGATGGATAGAACACCCCGGAGACAACGGGTTTTCTCGTCATGGATTTACCACCCTCGCCGTTATAAAGATCGTCAAATTACGCTTTTCCTTGCTCTCGTTCGTGGATTTAAACAACTCTCCAATTATTGGCAGATCGCCCAAAAGCGGCAATTTCGTGACGGTCTTGTCCGTTATTTCCCTCAATAGCCCTCCTATCACCACTGTCTCGCCTTCTTTCACCGTAACCCTCGTTGTGGCTTCCCTCATTCTTTCGGGTGGAATAGTGGTTCCACCCTGTGGGGATCCGTAGTCGCTAACCTTCACACTGATGTCAAGATCTATCGTACCGTCCGGTCTGTAAGTGGGCCTTATTATAAGTTCTACACCATATAATAGCTCCAAAGGAGTACCACCTGGGAGAGTGTATATAGCTTTGTCACCGATGAAGACCCTTGCCTCTTCACCGGAGGATGTGACCACTTTTGGTGCGGCTATGATGTTGGCCTTCTCGCCCGAGATTGAACCCGAGAATCCGATGCTCACAGTTCCTTTTGCAAGTGATTCTAAGAGTTTTTCGTACTGCGTTAGAGTTATTATATCCGTGCTCAAATTGAGGCCCTCACCCGTAGCTGTTGCGGAGCCCGTACCGATGGGAAGTCCAAGACTCGTTCTCCAGCTCTTGGAATTTCCATCACTCAGAATTTCATCCACGAGCTTCACTTCTATCTCTATTTGCTTTGGAGCTTCTGAAA
This sequence comes from Thermotogaceae bacterium, assembly GCA_026993805.1. GTDB lineage: Bacteria > Thermotogota > Thermotogae > Thermotogales > Thermotogaceae > JALWSA01. The sequence continues at coordinate 41,705 of JALWSA010000041.1, forward strand.
GCTCTTTTATATAACTGGTTACTATTCTCATCGCTTCTTCGTCTTCGATTCCGGAGATGATAGAGACGCCGGATACTTCATCAACGAAGATATTGCCGTCGAAATGCTTCACCATCTCCGTTATTTTGTCTGTGTTGTGGGATACTTTGAATACAATGTACTTTCCCCTCTCTATTGGCTTCGTGACCTTCTCTTCGGTCTCTTTCTTTTTGAGCAAAGATCCTTTGTAAAAGCTCTTTATCTCATAGCCGTAAAGATCTATTACTTTTTCGAAGCTCGAGAAATCTATACCAGAAACGCTCATGTAGACTCTCTCGCCAGGATAGTCCAGAAAGATTATGGATTTTCCGGAGAGCCTGAAAACCTCTTTGATAACCTTTGCCAGCGGCACGCCCGATGCATCTATGTAGAATTTTCCTCCCATTTCAGTGACGATCTTGGTCTCTGTGGCTTCACTCTCCGTTACTGGCCCGGGTACACTCTCAAGCTGCTTTTCAAGGTCTTCTATTATGGCCTGGAATTTATCGACATCTTCCTTCCTTCCAGCTACCAGAACTATTCCCCTGTTTTCCATGACAACGCTCTTGAGAGCAGGGAATCTGTCTTTAAGCATTCCAAGGAGATCCTTTATGGGTATTCCAGTGGGGTATTCGATGATTTTCACGATGAGATCTGGTCTTTCAAAAAGATCCAGAATGCCTTTTGCTCTGGCTATCTCATCTTTCTTGCCGCTGAGAATGATCAATCTCGTGTCTTTGACGGGAAGGGCCACAAGAGTGGGGAGTATCTTCCCTATCACTTTCACGAATGAGTCATATTGGAAACCCGCTCCTACTTTGACATATTCAACGATAACATCTTCTTTGGAAAGGAATTCCAAAAAGTTCTTGACGAATAGAGCCGCGTCTTTGTCATCGGATTCCACGATCACTTTACCGATTTTGGGGTAGCTGTATATTTCAACTGTTGCTTCCTTCTCCGCCATAACATAGCTTTTCAGTTCCTTTATAACGTCGCTTTCAATACCACCTTGCACGTTTACAACGATACTGTAACGCCCTTTCTCCTCTTCTTTTCCTTTCTCGGGTGCAATCGCAGGCTGATGCGGTTTGTATTTTTGAGCTGCTTCATTTGCCATGTTCAAGGCTTCCAGAACGGCTTTTTCGTCGCTTCCATATACTGCGACCTTTTTCAAGGATGGGTAGTATTCGACTTTGAGTGTCTCACAGTTGGTTTTTTTGGAGACGAATTCCTGTATCTCTTTGAGAGTTTCGGCGTAGGCTTCAAGCTTTGCAAGGTCTATTTCCACGTCCGAGCTCTTCATCACTATCTTCTCTTTAGCCTCTCCGACGATCCCGAGTTTTTCCAAAACGTCTTTCATCTTCATGACTGTGGGGAGGTCTCCCTTCAATACAACTTTGTCTGGAGGAAGATATGTTACCGATGCTTCGAAAAGTTCTTCCAAAACCCGGACGGCTTCTTCTGGGTTTTTTACCGATACGACTTCATAACCTCTTTTACCACTCAAAACCTCTGCTACTTTTGTATGGATCGCCGGGCCGCCGTATACGAGGAGGATGGATTTTCTCTTGAGATACTCGGCAATAGCGCCGGGTATGATCTCACTCACCGCTTCCGCCACTTCTGGGCTCTTGACTGAGTATATTCCCCAGAATTTGTTGAATTTTTCGGAAATATCCCCGCCAGCTTTTCCTATGTACAGTGTTCCATCCGGAAAGTATGAGTAAGCAACTCCGGGAACAGAGATGAGAACGGCTCTTATAGCGTCTTCAGGTGTGACATCGTTGAGCATTATAGAAGGAATGCCCATTTTTGATACTTCGCTGGACAGTATGACGTTGAGGTTCAGGTATTCCGACAAATACTTTATTACTTCCTCGAGTTTGATTCCAGATTCGAAGGATATGTTTATCCTTTTTGGGGATTTTCTAAAGGAAATCATGATTGTACTTCCGCTCTTTTTAACGACGGGTTTGGTCGGCACCAGGGAATAGAAGATTATGTAGGCTTCTTTTCCGACCTTGGCGAATCGCACCATCTCTAACGGTCCGATGTGAACGGGCATCGTCATGAATGATATGTCCATGTCTTTGATCACTATCGAGAAGATCGTTTTGGATATGTCGGTTTCGGTCGAGAAACTGGGATAGCTGTCGAAAGTCAGCTCGACGGTTATAGCGGCGGATGAATCCACGACGTTTACACCCGTTAGTTTTACAGAAAAAACCAGAGAAACGCTTAAAATCGTTAGAAATATCACGCTCCACCTCATTTTATTACATACAGCCCCCCTTTCTCCACATCAAGCACGACGACTCCCACGCTTGAAGTGTAAACGATCAGGTATCTATTGAGAACGAGATCATTCACCCCAACCGGCATGATCTTTCCGCCCATTTTCAAGAATATCTTCCCTCCGCCTTTGGTTATTATGTAACCGGCAAAAGAGGGATTGTGAAGGATGTTTTCCGATTCGACCACGAGCCTTCTAAGGTAATCCTTGCCCTTTTCCGTATAGTACGGTGAAAACAAGTCTTTCGTTTCAACTCTTTCCTCCACGACTCTTTGGTAACTCTCAAGGAACTCGGGCGTTATTTTTATGTTCAGTGATGACTTGGGAGTTCTGGTAGAGGGAAAGGAAGTTGTTGCCTCTCCCTTGTTCATGAGCAAGAGGTAGTAGAAAAGAGCTCCAGCCCAGATTGCCACGGCTATAATCAACAGCACGATTGTCCTCTTACTCATTTTCTCACTTCCATGTACTTTATCTTAGCGGTTATCTCGATACTGGGCGAACTTTTCAGCGGAAAGACGATAACGGGTATGGCGAATTTGTTTTGAATGTGCAATTCTTCGAGGCGCAGATTGGAGCTTCCGAGGATTAAGTTTAAGAAGTCGTATAGCTCTTTCAGCCCGGTCTTTCCAGAAACGAAAATTTCGTCGTTGTTTCTGGATATCGTGAAAGTTTCCTTCAGCTCGTTTTCGATGTATTCATAATCCACACTCTTGCTCAAAGCCGCTTTGAGCTTCTCGTAATTTTTAACCTGGAGCGTGTAATCGTCGTAGGAGGCTTTTAAATCCCCCAGAACCTTTGGATATTGATTTTCTAGGTTTTTAATCTCCAGGTAGCGTGGCAGCCAAAATAGGAGAAAGCCCAAAGCCAAAACTACCACGCCGAGTAACAATGCCAGCTTCTCACTTACCGGCTTCTCCCACATTTAGCTTCATCACCACCTTTTGCATCTTCAGCCCTTCTATGAATGAGACATCGAACTCTTTCTTTTCCACAACATTGCCGTACGCCAACAAGGAATTCTTCAGAATTATAGATGCTGATTTTATTCCTGGCTTATATATTTCGTAAAAGTCCAAATAAAAAATACCATCTTTCCAGCTGAGCTCCTTCAATACCATCCAATCTTCTTTCTCCTTTTTCCAGGAATTGAATATGGTTTTAATGGCTTTTTTGCTCAAGTAAGCCTTTTTTATGAAATCCACAGTCTTTCTTTGCTTCGCCCGCATGAGATCGGCTTTCATTCTGTAAGTTTTAACGGTACTTTCGAGAACGTCTAAGTCACTCTCGTTGCCTCTGAGCCTGTAGTGTGCTATGTCGAGGGTGGTGGAGTAGGTTAGGTTTAACTCCTCAACTTTCGACTTCCATTGGAACTCTAATACGACCCTCGTTACAATGCCAGGTATAAGCATTATTGCACAGAAGATAATGAGAGTTATCAGTTTAACTCTTCTCTTCTTTGAGGTGTACAGGTTTAGCTTTTCCATATTCTTCAACCCCTCTCAGCATTAATCCAACAGCGCCCTTCATGTATCTCAAAACCTTTTTTGGAAGTTTGACAATACTTCTGTAAGAAGGGTCCGATAGCTCTTCTAATTGTAGGACTTCTTTTAATGATTCCTTGAGTGGCGTTTGAAACACTTCTGGATCGGCCAATACGAGTCTCAAATCCACTTCGGAGGGTGAAAACGGCATTATTCCCGAACTTCCCAAAAGGGATATCTCCCGTCCAATTTCGAAAGAGAGGTCTGTGAATTCAGCTTTTAGGGCTTCCTTGATAGAAACATCGTCTATATCTGAGATTTTCACCATTTCCTCAAGGCTCATTCCTGTTTCTTCCTGGAAGAAATTCATGATTCTCTTCATGTCCACGCTGGCGTGTCTTATTGAAACGAATTGCCCATCCGCATACAACAAAACGGCGTAATACCCTTTCAGAAAATTGACTGTTATTAGTAAGATTTTCCCCAATTTGGGTAGATAGTACACGTAAAAGTATTTGAACATATCTGGTATGACCACATCTGGTTCGGGAAGCCCCAGCTCAGAGAGCGGTTTTATTACGGAATTCTCGATGCTCTCTTTTCTGGCCACGGCAAATAAGCCCTTGTTTTCGAACATACCAACGAGCGATGCGAATATCTCCTCAGGCGCCAGTCCGAAGTTCCTTGCGGCCTCTATTTTTCCTATGTTCTCGATATCCCTTCTTTTGGCGTTTTTGGGTATTGTCGAGGATATGAATATGACCGAGTCCATGTTGGCGCTCGTTACAATGATATCCTCTATGGAATGCGAGAAATCGTCCAATAAAAGGAGGTTGCCGGCCTTTTCCATCTCCTTCCAGGCGAAGCTCTCTACTTCTTCGGAGAAGAAATTCTTTCGGGCTTTTACCAGGGAGATATGAGTATCGTGAAAATCGATGGCAAAGACTCTTCTTGGAAACAGCCAGTTTAGCATTCTTTCACCTCTCGTGGTTGTATATGTACATTCTTATTCTTCCACTCACCGGTTCAATGGTCAGGCTCCAATGCTCCTCGGTATTTCTAAGAGTCCCTGCAATGCTTATTCTACCCTTCTCGTACTCTATTTTTCTCTGCTCGTTTTCCAAGATCAGAGGCTGGATATCCTCTTTCCAAAGGAGCTTTTTATTAGAGTCTTTAAGATGTATTTTGGAAGAGTAAATTCTCAAATAACCGTTGACGTTCCTGCAGGCATTCCAAAGTTTGAAGATTTTGATCTTGAGATCCGCGGCGCTGATAAAGGAAGATGTTTTGGAGTCTTTGAAGCAAGTTGCTCCTGCTATCAAAAGTAGGCTCAATGCGAAAATGAAAAAACCGAGTAAGAATCTCATAGTCCTCCTGCCCCCGATTGAAACTGGAATATAGTTGAATATAGGCTCAAAGCCAGAAAGGCAATGAAGCCTCCTATGAAAGCAATAAGTGCGGGCTCTATCATGGATACGAACTTTTTCACGCTTATTCTAAGCTGCTGTTCGTAAAAGTCCGCAACTTTCATCATCACTTCGTCTAATTTTCCTGTGGCTTCACCAGTTCCAGCCATTTCGAACACGAGCTGAGGAACCATTCCGGTCTCTTCAAAAGAGTCCCTCAAAGTCTTACCCTCTTTTATGAGTTCAATTACCTTGGATGCTTTTGACTGCATGGAGGGTTTGTTTGAAGCCTGTGCTGCCATCTCTATCGCTGTGGTTAGGGATACGCCGGCGCCAACGAGTATCCCCAGGGTGCGGGAGAACCTCTCCAACGCGGCGTTGGTGGACACCGCTCTCATGGCCGGAATGATGGATAATAAAGCCTCCTTGAACTTCTTGCCAGAGATGGTAGAGAGATATAACTTTATAAGGACTACGACTGCGACTGTACCAATGATCAATTCTATGGAATGAGCTGTTAGAAATTGATTTGTATTGTAGAGAAATCCCACGATACCAGTTGGAGAGAGACCTATTCTCTGAATCAGGTTTGGGATCACGTAAAAAGCAATGACTCCAACCATCAGAACGGCAAATCCTGCTACGAAGATGGGGTATCTCATGGCTGCTTTCACTTCATCGCTCAAGGCCTTGGAAGATTCGTAAAAATCAGCAACCTTTTGCAATGTTTCGTCTAAAACTCCGCCTTCTTCTCCCGCTTTTATAAGATTCACAAAAATGGGTTCGAAAGCGCCCGTTTCTTCAAAGGCTTCTGAGAGGCTTTTGCCCTCTTCCAAGGAAGATAATACGTCTTTGAGAATGAGTCTGAACCTCTTGGAGAAAACCTCTTGATCGGACAGAATTTCTAAAGCGTTTTTAACGCGTATTCCAGCCGAGATCATGGTGGCGAATTGGCGGGAAAATATCGCGAGCTCGCTCAGGTTTATTCCAAAAATAACCTTTTTTCTCTTTTTTTCCCCGACCTTCTTTTTCCCTTTTGTTTCTTCTATCTTTACCACAGAATAGCCCTTTTGGAGCAAGTCAGAAATGGCTCCAACCTTGTTGCTGGCTTCCACAACCCCCCTGACTTTTCTTCCAGAACCATCGTAGGCGATATAAGAATAGAAAGGCATCATTTCACCTTCTTTAAAAAAACCTTACAATCTGCAGGTATTTTAACATGGTCCGCAAAGATCCCGAATATTCCACAATCGTATGTTATAGCAGCAATCTCCTCTTGAAAAGCGAAATCCAAAACCTTTAGATCGCCGTTTAAAACCACAATAAGATCTCCTTTGGGAAGTTCCTCCCTCAAAACAGCGACACTTCTTCCGTCACTAATGAGTCCTTTTCCAAAGGAACGAACTTTCACTGCCCTTTCCACACTCAGAGCAACTACCTCGCAGAGCTTTGCCCCATCTGTTTCCTCCATGTTCGGAATCGTTAAGGGGAAGCCGAGAGAGTCGTTTTCCAGAAAAGCCCTGTCTTCTATATCTTCGGAAGTGGCCTCCTTCTCGATCTTTCCAAACTTCTCTTTGATTTTCAGGGCGGCTTTCGGTATGTCACCTGTTTTCAGAGCCCTTAGAGCCTCTTTGCGTGCACTGTAAAGGCTGTCGAAAGCGCCTGCTTTTATCAAGTTCTCAACCACTGCTCCGCTCATCACTTTTCTGGAAAAATCGGAGACCGATGAAAATGGCCCTTTTTCATGAGCTTTTATGGATAGTTCCTTACCAATCCCCTTTACCACATGGAGCGGTAGCCTTATCGTTTTTTCATAGAAGTTGCCCAATGGTTCGTTCACATCAGGATTTAGAATCTTGTATCCTCTGCAGATTCCCTCCTGTACGAGCCTCATGATCTTTTCCGTCTCCGATGGGTTGAAATCGATGAACGCCAGCAGAAATTGCGGGAAAAACTTCTCTTTGTAGTAGGAGAGCCAGTAGCTAAGGTGAGAATATGCCACGCTGTGTGACTTGTTGAAAGCGTAAGATGCAAACTCCTTGATTAAATCGAGGGTATCCTTTATGAAAGCGCTGTCATGTCCAAGCTCTTTCATCCCTTCTTCCAGGCGCTTTAAGCTCCTTTCCATGAGCTCAGGATCTTTCTTTGCAACTGCCTTTCTCAAGAGATCTGCTTCGGAAAGACTCATTCCCGAAAGTCTTACAGCCATCACCATTATCTGCTCCTGGTATATGGGAAGTCCAAGGGTCTCGTTAAGAACATCTTCAAGCCCTTTCAGTGATCGCCAACCTCCTTCTATTCTTCTCTTGAGATACTCCTGATGGAGACCTGTCTTGAGAGGACCGGGCCTGTTTATGGCGAGAACGTGAGACAGCTCCACCATCTTCTTTGGTGCTACGATTCGAGCTATTTTTCTCGCTTCTTCAGATTCTAATTGGAAGACTCCGCTCGTCATGCCTTTTGAAATGCTCTCATAGACTTGTTCATCATCGAGTGGAATCTCTTCGGAATGAAGGCTAGTTTTTCTTTCAAGCTCTCTTATGAAACTCAAGGTCTTCAAACCGAGTATGTCTATCTTTTCAACTCCTATCATCTTCAGAGAATCCATGTCGTATTCACACACTTTCAAATCTTCGTCCACGTAATATGGAAGGGTTGTATCGCTATCGGAGACGATAACGCCAGCTGCGTGTATGCTTCTCTTTACAGGTAGCTCTCTCAAAAGCTCTTGCACTCTCTTGGTTGGTCTTATGCCAATTTTTCTAAACGCATTTCTCAAGGCTTTGTCCTTGAGTGTGGCGAATGTCGAGACCAGCGATACGAAGCGAAACTCTTTCGATAGGGCCTTAATGAGCTCCCTTCTTCTCACATCTTCCACATCTATGTCTATATCTGGTAGTTCCTTTCTACCTTCGTTTATGAACCTCTCAAAAAGAAGGCCGTACTGGAGCGGATCTACCTGTGTTATACCCAAAAGAAAGGCAAGAAGACTTCCCACAGCGCTTCCTCTTCCCGGACCGACCTTTATTCCCAATTCCTTTGCCTTGTCCACAATCTTTTTCACCGCAGCGAAATAGCTCTCGAACCCCTTTTCTTTCACGAGTTTTATTTCCTTTTTCAGCCTTTTTCTTCTCTCCTCGGAGAGATTCCCGAAGTTGAAGAAGTTGTCTCCAGGCTTTGGGAAGGTCTGCTTTTCGCGGAGGTCGTAAACTTCGAACTCGCCCAAAACTGAGGGATCGGTCTCTTTCTTCGTTAAGGAAAAGTCTCCTTCGACAGGCTTTTGATCGAGAATCGCTTTCATTATCTCGTAAGCGCGTCTTTCTGATCTGCTTAAGTACATCACGGGTCTGAAATCCTTGAACTCTTTGACTAAAACCCCTTCAAGGTCTTTGCTTTCTCCCGAATGAAATCTAACAAGACTGCGAAATCCTGTTTTGTTTTTGGCTATGAGGATCTTTTTTCCTTTGACAATGGCATGTATTGGCAGGAGTCCCGCTTGCCGGGCGGTTTCGTTGAAGACAACGTGGGCGTGAAAGTTCGGGTCGGCTATCATTATGGACTCGTACCCCAAATCTTTGAAGCGTCTTATAGCGTCCCCGATCCTAACAATCGATCCCCTGAAAGCGTAAGGTGTGACCAAAACGGGTATCATGACCACATTCCTCCATATCGGTTTTTGAAGGTTTTTTAAGTATAATTCGCTTGAGGTGGTATGTTGAGGAGTATTCTTCAGAACAAATTCGACGAATTTTTGGAGATCCTGCAGTACGACAAAACGCAATGGCACGAATTTTGGGAGAAATATCGCTCCCGCTATGGTCCCATTATACCAAGCTATGAGAGACTGCACGGACTCGACAGAGAAAAGATAAAAAAGCTGCTTGAAGGGTTTTCACGACCTTTCTTGGACAGGCTCAAGCAGGAATGGGAGAAGATGCGATTTGAAGGTAAGAGGAGAGTAGCCTTCAGGCTGCGTGAAAGAGCGGATGAATTAGAGCTTTCGAATGAAGATTTCGTTGTGTTTCTTTTCGGAGGGCTTGGGATAGCCACTTTCAGCGTTGTGGATGGGATAAAGGAAAAGGTGGTGTTGATAGATTTAGTGAAGGTTTGGAAAGATGGGAGGCTCAATAAGCTTGATGATGTTGTGCTCGAGAGTGTGAAAAGATTCAGAAAGGGGGAGGCTTATGGGAGTTAACCTGAAAGGAAGGTCACTTTTAACGCTTCTTGACTTCACACCAGAGGAGATACGCTATTTGCTGGACATCTCCCACCAGGTGAAGAGGGAGTCAAGGGCCCGCGAAAAGCACAGAAGATTCGAGGGAATGACGCTTGCTATGCTCTTTGAAAAGCGCTCTACGAGAACGAGGCTTGCTTTCGAGACCGCGTTCACAGAGGAAGGAGGTCACGCCATATTCCTTTCCAAAAACGACATACAGCTCGGAGCGAAGGAATCCATAGAGGACACGGCGAGAGTTCTCGGAAGAATGGTGGACGCGATTATGTTCAGGGGCTTCGAGCAGAGGACCGTCGAAATATTGGCGGAGTATTCGGGTGTTCCCGTTTACAACGGTCTAACGGATCTTTACCACCCGACTCAGGTTCTCGCCGATCTCATGACGATAGAGGAGAACTTCGGTTATTTGAAAGGAATAAAGCTCGTTTTCATGGGAGACGGAAGAAACAACATGGCAAACTCTCTCATGATAGGAGCCGCGAAGATGGGGCTCCATTATGTGATAGTCTCTCCTGAGGAGCTCAGGCCGAGGAAAGAACTCGTTGAGAAGGTAACGGAGATAGCAAAAGAAACCGGAGCAAAGATAGAATTCACGGCCGATGTCGAGGAAGGCGTGAAGGGAGCGGACGTTATATACACG
>JALWSA010000042.1 GCA_026993805.1 Thermotogaceae bacterium
ATCTATGACATCGAAAAATTTCTTGAGCTCTTCTGGAGTCATGTAATGAGGCAGCGCCTTTTGACGAGGCGGTTCCGCTTCCTTCCAAAAACGCTTTCCCGAAATTTTTCCCCTTTCGTATAACCAATCCAAGAAGTTTTTCACAACGGAAAGCTTGAGCTGTTGAGTTTTCGGCGCATTATCCGAGATTTTCTCCAAATACCTGTTAAAATTTCTCTCGCTTATAGGATAAAATTCTGAAAACTCCTTCAAAACAGCTTTATACTGCTTCAAAGTACCTTCAGATCTCTTCTTCACCCTTTCCAGATATCTCAAGTATTCTTTATGCAAACCCATCACTCCCATGGTATTCTAATTCAACAGAGGTGAGGAGTCCATGAAACTCGTCTGGAAACTGACACTTTTTAACACATTCATAGTTTCAATAACGATCTTGTCCCTCTTTTGGATATTCTACAAAAGCATGGAAAGAGGCTTGCTGAAAGCTCAACAATACCATCTAAAAAGCTTCACAAAAGCAGCCGAAGCAAAGGTGGGAAGATGGCCAATCGCTCTCAGGAGATTCTTCGTGAAAATAAATGGTGTCATCATAAACGATCCCTTTGGTATAGGACCCTATTTAGATAAGGAAGAAGGGATCGTGAAAATCGGCGATGAATACTTTCTCGTCGTGACGAGTCGCAAGGAAAACAAGGAGATTTCACTGGCTGCGAATATAACTCCTCTGGTTAAGGGCATAAACGCCATGGCTAAAGCCGCCTTTATAACCTCAATACTTGGAATAATACTATCATTCTTGATAGCATTTCTCCTCTCACGCTATTCCCTTCGCCCAATTAAAAATCTGGCAGAAGAGCTATCCAAAATCGGTGGAGAGAACCTGAATACACGGCTCAACGTTCCCCGCACAAACGATGAACTGCAACAGCTCGCAACTGAAATAAACTCCATGCTTGAAAGAATAGAGAAAGCATACAAAATCCAGGAAAGATTCGTTCACGATGTGTCACACGAACTAAGAAACCCTCTTGCTTCCATGAAAGGATTTATTGGCGTGCTGAAAAAATGGGGAAAGAAAGATGAAAAGATATTCGACGAAGCTGTGAGCGAACTCGAAGAACTTATCCATGAAATGCAAACCCTCGTTGAAAATCTTCTCCTTCTCGCAAAACCCCAAGAAATGCTCCTGGAAACTGTGGAAGTCAAAAAGCTTGTTGAAGAACTCATAAAACGTTTGCAAACTCAGAGGAAATTAGAAGTTTCAATCGAGGGAGACCACGAACTCAGAACATCAGGTGAGCACTTCAAGATAATCGTAAAAAACCTCCTTGAAAATGCCTTTAAATATGCCAAAAGCCATGTTGATGTCAAAATTACCAAAACTTCTTTGGAAGTCACAGATGACGGTCCTGGGATATCCAAGGAAGACATGGATAAAATATTCGAGCGATTTTACAGAGGAGACACATCCCGGGACAGGAGAGTGAGTGGATACGGTTTGGGCCTCTCCATTGTAAAGGAACTGACTGAAAAGCTTGGAATGGATATAGAAGTGGAAAGCGAAGAAGGAAAGGGAACTACTTTCAGGATAATATGGGGGGAGAATGCTTGAGAGTATACGGAAGAAAGATCCTTTTAGAGGCTCTAAAAAACAACGTTCGAATAAAAAAAGTCTATTTTGCAACCCTTGAAAAGCCCTCTCCCGACTATCTCCAATTGATCGAGATGGTTGAGAAAAAGGGAATACCCATGAAATTTGTTAGCAAGAAAAAAGCAGACAACCTCGTTAATGGCGAAAAATCTCAGGGTGTTGTCATAGAGATAGAAGATTTTGAATATATATCTCTCGAGGAGGCTCTTGAAAACTCAAAAAAAGAGGCTTTCGTTGTGCTTTTAGATCAAATCCAGGATCCGCACAATTTCGGGGCGATAATAAGAACAGCAGCTGCAGCGGGCGTGGATTTCATTGTCATACCAAAAGACAGATCTGTGAAGGTAACACCGGCAGTCGTGAAAGTCTCTGCCGGCCTTGTGTTCAGGCTGCCTATAGTCACGGTAACCAATCTGGCAAGAGCCATAAAAAAGCTCCAAGCTTCAGGGTTTTGGATATATGCCGCTGCAATGGGCGGAAAACCTTACTACGAACAGGATCTCACGGGAGCGATCGGCGTTGTCTTTGGTAATGAAGGAAGGGGGATAAGAAGACTTGTAATGGAAAGTTGCGACGGTGTTATATCAATACCCATGAAACCCGGCGTGGATTCCTTGAATGTTGCGGTGAGTGCGGGAATAATCATATACGAAGCAAGAAGACAACGTCTCACACAAAAATCCAACTAAGGGGGGATGTTAATGTTCGAAAAGCTTGAAAAATTCATATACGATAGAGTTTCAAGATACAAAATGCCTTCTCTCTGCATATCTGCGATAAAAAATGGGCAGGTCGTTTACGAAAGGTGCTTTGGATACAGGGACATAGAAAAACGCCTTCCGGCAACTCCAAGAACTTTGTACGGAATAGGTTCCATAAGCAAATCTTTCGCCGCCATTTCCATCATGATTCTCAAAGAACGAGGAAAACTGTCCATAGACGACTCTATAACAAAGTATATCCCCTTAAAAGGCTTTGAAGATGTGACAATATCCGAACTCCTTTCCCATACATCCGGGATACCCGCTCTTGGCTACGCTGAAAGTCTCATAAGAGCCCATGTTCTCAAACCTGTCAGTTGGCACCCGATAGCTACAAGAGAGGATCTTCACTCTTTTCTATCAGATGTTAAGGATTGGAAGAAGCTGGAAAAAGGAAGATGGCTTTATCTGAATGAAGGTTACCAGCTCATAGAAGAGATTGTGGAAAAAGTTTCTGGAAAATCTTACAGAGAATTCGTGAAAGAAGAGATATTCGATAAGATTTCTCTCGACTGCGCGTTTTTGGATGAAATCCCGTCTATGCCAGATTTTGCAAAACCCTATGTCATAAGAGAAGATGAAATATCACCTTCCAGCCTCCCTGGAGGCCCCATGGACGGTGCCGGTGGAATAGCGTGCAACTGCTCTTCCCTCGCAAAGTACGCTTACGCTTTTGTTGAAAACCTTCAGGGAATAATAACCAAAGATTCTTTGGCAGAAATGGAGAAAACGAGAACCATCCTTCCATACGAGGGGAGTTTTGGAAATCGCGAATATGGATTTGGCCTTTCCAAACTTACCAATTTCTTTGGTAGAGAAATCATTGGCCACGGTGGCTCCGTCCTCGTATACACAGCGCAGATGTACTATTCCAGAAAAGACAGAGTCGCTGTAGCGGTGCTGTCCAATTCTTCGGGATACCCAATGTCCAGCTATGCCCTATATGCCATGAGCTTACTCATAGATGAAGACCCTGAAGAGCTGCCATTTGTCAAAAAAGAGAAAATCTACCAAAATCTCATCGGAAGATATGAATCTTACCGAAACACCATAACAGCGGACGTCGAATCTCACGGAGAGTTCTTAAAGCTCAAACTCCATGAAGAAGATGCATCGGAAATAATACTTGTTCCCATGGAACTTTCAGAAATCAGGAGCACATTTTATACACTGACTCCTTCTGGAAGGCTTCTTGTTGAGTTTTTCAAAGAAAAGACCGATCAGTATCTGCTTTATGAGAGATATCTTTTCAAAAAAGCTTAAGGAGTCGTGAAAATGGAGTACAAAGCCGTTGTGAGAAATGTCAAGAATCCCCGCGTTGAGATAAGAAATGGAAGAATACTTGTGGTGGTACCCCCGGGAATAGACCCGGAATCTGTCGTTAAGAAAGCCAGAAGGTGGATAGAGAGAAAGATCGAAGAATCAAAAAAGCTGCAGGAACTTTCAAAAAATCTGAAGCTCTATGAAAGGCCAGATTCGAGTTTCAGAAAATACGTTATATCGAGCATAGAGAAGTTCTCCAAAGAACTTGGCGTTACTGTCAAAAAAATTCGTTTCAGGAAGATGAAAACGAGGTGGGGAAGTTGTTCTCCCAAGGGAAACATAACTGTGAATACTCTTCTGCGTCACCTTCCGTTAG
>JALWSA010000043.1 GCA_026993805.1 Thermotogaceae bacterium
GAGATGGTTTTAACGGCCACGACCCTCCCATCAGAGATGTCGAGAACCTTCACGCTGAGATTGCTCATGGCGTAATATTCCTTGTTTTCTGAATCGTATCCAGTTACGAGTTCGTTGAGTGTTAGGAGTATGACATATCTGGCGCTCGCTATTTCTCCTAACTCCATGGCTTCAGTTATTCCCAATTCTTGCAAGCCTCGCTCCTTCATAATTTCCCTCAGATTTTGACGAGAGTAGACCTCAAATCTTCTAAGCTCTAACATGGTTTCCTCTAAGAGCGAAAGGAGATAATCGACGTCGTCCCTGGACCAGCCGTGAAGCGATCTGGCAGGAAGGATAACTACCCTTATCTTCTTCGATATCTCAAGTCCTGCTGCTAAAGATAAAATGGTAGCCAAAATTAAAATAATCGTGATGATTCTTTTCACTGCCCCCACCTCCAGATGCATTTTGATGGATTTCGATTTTATTATACTCTAATATGGTGATTAGAATTTTTAAGAGAAATGCTAAGGAGATATAATCATGAAAAATTAGAAGAGGAGGTGGAAAAATTGGGAGCTTTGGAGCAGCTAAAAGAGAGGTATAAGTGGATATATGCTTTTCAGAGTGCGGAAAGCCTGCTTCAGTGGGATCTTGAGACCCAGATGCCTCCAAAAGCCGGTGAATACAGGGCTTATATCCTGGGGAAGATATCTGGGTTTGTCTTTTCTCAATTGGTGAGTGACGAGATGGGAAAACTCATTGAGGAAGCCGAGAAGGAGGCAAAGTCGGAGGAAGATAAGGCTCTCCTGCGTTTTGCCAGAATAGACTACGATAAGTACAAGAAGATACCGCCGGAGCTTTGGGAAAAGTTTTCTATTGAGACCGCCAAGGCTCAAAGGGCCTGGGAAGAGGCGAAGGAGAAATCTGATTTTTCGGTATTCGCTCCGCACCTTTCGAAAGTCTTGGATATTGTCATAGAGATGGCAGAAAGACTTGGATATGAAGAGAACAGGTACGATGCTCTTCTGGACTTCTTTGAACCTGGCATGACCACAAAGAAGTTGAACGAACTCATACCATCCCTCCGGGAGTTTCTCGTGGGTGCAGTTTCGAAGATAGAAAAAGTTGCGGATGTTGAGGATGTATTCAAGAAATGGCATTTTGATGTTGAAAAACAAAGAGAACTCTCAAAGAAAGTTTTGAGAGTGATGGGCTACGATTTTGGTGCTGGAAGAATGGATGTTTCTGCCCATCCATTCACAACGACTATCGGTCCAAAGGATGTGCGTGTTACGACAAGATTCGACGTACACGACCTCAAGTATTCGTTCTTTTCCACGGTTCATGAGGGAGGACATGCACTTTACGAGCAGGGAATTCCCGATGAGTGGAGAGGGCTTCCTATAGGAGATGGCGCATCGATGGCAATCCACGAGAGTCAATCGAGGTTCTGGGAGAACGTAATTGGAAGGAGCAGATCTTTCTGGGAATTCTTCAAACCGCATCTTGAAGAGATATTCCCCCAATTTAAAGATGTGAACGTCGACGATCTATGGAAGTCCGCTAATATAGTGGAAAGATCGCTTATAAGAACGGAAGCGGATGAAGTTACTTACAACCTTCACATAATGCTCAGATTTGAGCTTGAAGAGGCGCTTGTAAACAGGAAACTCAATGTGGAAGAGCTCCCAAAGGTTTGGAATGAAAAGATGGGGGAATACCTTGGAGTGGTTCCTGAGAAGGACAGCGAAGGTGTCCTCCAGGATGTTCATTGGGCCCACGGAACTTTTGGGTATTTCCCTTCTTACATGTTGGGAAATCTCTATTCAGCCCAAATTTATTTTGCGATGAGAAAAGATCTTGATGTTGATGAGCTTGTAAGGAATGGACAGTTTGAAAAAATCCTTGGGTGGCTACGGGAAAAGATCCATAGCAGGGCAAGGACTCTCTTGCCAGGCGAACTCATAGAGCAAGTTACAGGGGAGCAGCTCGATTCCAAGTACTTCGTGAATTACATAAAGGAGAAATATTCGAGGATCTATGGGGTGGAGCTTTGAGCTCTGCCCCTTTGTTTTTTCAAAAGAATGGGGTGGTTTCATGGGTGTTTTAGATAGACTCGTGGAATTGGCTTTAGAGAAATCTCGTGGAGTTTTTATTGAGGATTTTAGGATAGGACTCGGCTTGACCGCCGTCAAGCTTTCTGATGGAAGCTGTGGTGTTGCCTACAGTTTAAGGGAAGATCTCTTGGGAACATGTGAGGAGTTTTCAAAGGAAGGTGTAGTAGGATATGAACCTCTTCTATCTCCAGGGGTAAAGGCGAGTGATTTCGTCAGGGAGTTCATGAGTGATAACCCCATCGCCAAATCTTTAGGACTTGCGACGATAAATGCTCTTTTGAATAGGGATGAGTATTCAAAGGGCGATGTAATGGAATATCTGGAGTACAAAGAAGGCTGCACAGCGTGTCTTGTGGGTCACATTCCACCGATTGCCGTGGAGTTTATGGCGAAGGGCTGTGACGTTTTGGTTTTCGATAGGAATAGAAAAGAGGGGATTTTACCCGATTGGGCCGTGAGGACGCATTTGAAACGTTGTGATGTTGTCGTTATATCGGCTTCCTCTGTGGCAAATGGAACCATAGAATGGGTTTTGGAACATGTGAATACTGAAGAAGTTGCGATAGTTGGACCAAGTGCGCCCATGGTTAGGGGGATTTTCCCGGTTAAAGTAATAGGGGGAATTAGAATTATCTACCCCGAAAAAGTTTTGGAGGCTATAACGAGGGGTGTAGGAACGAGGGGTCTATACAGCCTGGGGTATGCCGAAAAAGTGAATCTTTTGTTGTGAGATTTATCCGCTACGGATGTCTTGACGTTCAAGCGATATGCTTTCCCTTATTCCCAAAACTCTTATTATTTTGTAATTTTCCATCTTTTCAAGGTCTGATATGTGCACTGTTTCCTTTCCAGATGGAAGCATGATTTCAACGAGTCTCCTTCTTTCGACATCTTCGAGCGGCATATCACATATGAGGTTGCCATTTTCAAGTATGAGGACCCTCGTTGCGACTTTCGAGAGATCTTCTTCATCGTGGGATGTGACTATGACTATGCTTCCATTTTTAGATAGCTCTTCTATAAGATTCAGGGTAAAGCTTATGGTTTCCCTGTCCAAACCACTGGTGGGTTCATCCAAGATTACTATTCTGGGTTTTCTCATCATGGATATGGCTAAAGATAAACGTTGTCTCATTCCCTTTGATAATTTCAAAACGTTTTTCTTTCCGTCTCTGAGACCAAAATTTTCTTTTAGTTTTTCGAGATTTCCCTTGTATCCGTAAAGCCGTGCAAAGAATTTCAAGTTCTCATCGAGAGACAGTTCATTGACGAGTATGGGTATTTCTGGATTGTAGGAGAGAAATTTTCTAATAGCTTCAGGTTTTTCCACGACGTTTTCCCCATCGAGCAATACAACTCCTCTGGTTGGTTTCATTATCGTTGCGATTATTTTGAGAAGAGTGGATTTTCCTGTGGCGTTTGCTCCGAGAAGGAGAATAACTTCCCCGCTTTTAGCTTTGAAGTTAATGTTTTCCAAAACCCAGCTCTTACCGAATTTTTTGTAAACGCCTTTTACCTCTAATTCCATGTTATCCTCCCCATTTCCTCCAGAATGTCTTTTCCTATTCTGTTCATAAAGGTTGGGTTCCGATCTATAAGGTTTTTCATGGCACGGAGTATGAAATCCCTTATCTCACCTTTGAATTCTTCTTTGAAATACGCTTTTTTGAGGATCTCCATCGATCTTGGATGATCTATATAGGAGAGAACCATAGCTACAAGGTCACCATATCTCGTTCTGTCGGCATCTTCTATGAGCATGTATTCTAAAACATCTAATAGTTTTTCTCCTTCCCCTATTTTTGCTAAAGCTTCATATATCACAAGCAGCGCTTCTTCTCTGGTGTATTTGCTGAGGAGTGAGTAGAATATATTTTTGGCTCTCTTTTCGCCCATATCTCCCAGAATATCGACGATATAAAGAACAGTTATATCGTCCTCTTCAACTCCTTCTTCCCACCTTTTCAAGAGTTCTTTGTAGAGAGCTTCTCTGGCATCGTCTCCCAGTCTGTAGAGAGATTCCGCGGCGATCTCTCTAACTTCTGGATCTTCATCTTCCAGGAGTTTTATCAGAGTCGGTATTGCCTTTCTCCCTTTTTCCTCTATTATGCGTCTAATGAGTTTTTCTCTTTCTTTTCTGCTGTCGTCTTTCACGTCATTTCACCATCCTGCCATTTTCCATTCTTATTACATTTGAGAAATGAGATGCGAGATCCTCGTGGTGTGTTATGAATATTATCACTCTTCCATGTGACTGGAAACCTTTCAAAATTTCAGCCACTTTTTCCCTGTTTATATCATCGAGGTTTGCAAAACCTTCGTCTATGAAAAAGGCCTCCACATTTCCCACGAACATCTCCGAAATAGCCATGGAGAGTATCATAGCTACGAGCGCTTTTTCCCCTCCAGATAGCGAATGTACGGGAAGAGGTGCACCATCCCTGTAGATTATGAGAGATTGTTTTTCGTCTATATCCAATCTGAAGCGGCCATCGGTTGCGGAAAGAAGCTGGGAGTTGGCGATCTGCAAAATGGTTTCTACCCTTGTTTTGAAAAAGTATTCATCGAATCTGTCAGCTTTTAAGTTCATTTCTATCTCGTTGATGATGTCTATTTCTTCTCTAAGGCTTTCTTCAGCTTTTTCTTTCACTTCCAGTTCTTTTTTGAGTTTTCTCACGTCTTCGAGAGTTTTTTTGAGCCCTCCTATCCTTTGTGTGATCATGCCTATTTGACTCTTGACTGATCTGAGTTTTTCTTCCAACTCTTTTCTTTCATGATCAACGGCTTCGAAATCTATATCCATGTTGGCCAGAAGATCGCGAATGGCCTTAATACGATCGTTTATCTTTCTAAGCTCTTCGCTGAACCCCTTCTCTTCGAAGTAGAGCAATTCTTCAAATTCTCTTTCGGATAACCCTAAAATTTCAAGATCTTTGCGAAATTCTTCTTCGTTACTTTTTAGTTTTTCTGTTAGTTCCTGCAGGTCTTTTTCATACTTATCCAGAATAGCCTCTTTGGTTTTGATTTCCGTTTCGATGCTTTCACTCTCTTCCCTAATCTTTTCCCAGTCTTTTCTAAGATTTTCTAAAGCGTTTCGCTCTGCGCTTATGGTTTTTCGCAGATTTTCCGCTTTTTCTTCCATTCCCGGTTCGTATCCCGTTTCCTTCAACTTGATTGAAATTCCCTCCAACTGCTTTTTTGTCTCTTTGAGTTTTTGATTAATCTGTTTCCACTCTTTGAGCAACTCTTCCCTCCTCTTTTTTAATTGTTCTAATTCTCCAGAGATGGCAGCCATTTCGGCGATCAGCTTTTCTTCGGATTTTTTCAAGTTCTCGTATCTGTCTGCATCGAAGTTCACTGCCGCTGAGGGTTTTTCCTTTATCACAGACCCGCATACAGGGCATGTATCCCCGATCTTCAGATTTTCGGCAATCTTCCACGCTAACCATTTTGTTTCCATGCTTTCCAACTTTTTGATTTCATCTCTGATAGCTTTCAGCTTTTCGGATTTTTGACTGTATTTGACGGAGAGTCCGTCAAGTTCGTTTCTGTTGTTTTTTCCGCTCTCTTCGTTTTTTTCCAACCTCTTTTGAAGCTCCCTTATTTCGACTTCTTTTCTATCTAATTCTTTTAAGTAAGGCGTTGCAGCTTTTAAAATATTTGAAAGCCTTTCAAATTCGTCTTCGAACTTTTTCAAAGCTTCTTCTTTGCTCTTCAGAACTTTTTCGATTTTTTCTAAAGAGATTCTTACTTTGGCTTCTTTTTCCTTCAAACTATTGAGTTTTTTAAGGAGTTCGGCTTTTTCCTCACTCGTTTGGTTAATAGAGTTTCTTAGTTCTTTTATGGTTTTGTATAGAGTGGCAAGAGGCTTGGCCTGTTGGGCTTTCTCTTCTAATAAAGCTTCCTTTTCTATTTCTTTTCTTCTTTTTATCAAGTTTTCCAATTCATGGTAGAACTCGATGAATTCATATCGCGACTCTATTTCTTTCAAACGATCTGTTATTTTCTTTTCCTGTTCCTCGAGTTTTTCGAGCTGATTTTTAAGCTCTTTCAGCTGCTCTTCTATAGCTTCTTCTTTTCCCTTATCTTCTATCATTCCTCTTATGAGGTCTAACCCCAGCTCCTTGATCTTATCCTCTTGCTCTTTCCTGTAAGCATCTAACAGATCTTTAAGCTTTTTCTTTTCCTCCCTAAAACCTGATATTTCCATTATTATCTCCCTAAGGTTTGACTTTTCCATGAGAAGGTTGTGAATTTCGTTCTGGGGTATAAGAAAGGTTCTTTTGAATATCGCATCGGATACTCCTAATATTTTCATGATTTCACGGTCAACATCTTCTCTTCTCGCTGATGCTATCGGTCTGAATTTCCCCTCTTCTATTAAATATAAACCTGATTCCATCCCTTTTCCTTTCACAATCCTTCTGAGAATCCTGTATGATCTGCCGTGCCTCTGAAAATCGAGCATTATTTCTGCAGACGAAGAGCCCGATCTTATATAATCTCTGACGTTTTTTCCAGGATGGCGCAAGCCTTTGCCGTAGAGTGCGAAGAATATGGCTTCCAAAAAGGAGCTCTTGCCTGCCCCATTCCTTCCTACAAGCACGTAAACGCCCGGTTTAAACTCGTAATCGATGTCTCCTATACCTATGAAGTTCTTTATCTTTATCTTGAGAGGTCTCATGAGGGCACCTCCTTTTTGAAATGCGGCCAATATATTTTACGCCTTTTGGTGACTTTATGCTGTGAAAAGTGGGTGGTACAATCGCGTGGGTGTGAGGTGATCGGCGATGAGACCGGATGACGATAGAATTTTCGATGTTATAGTTGTGGGTGCCGGACATGCCGGTGTGGAGGCGGCTTTTGCGGCTGCCAGAATGGGTTTTAGAGTTCTCTTGCTTACCGGCAATTTAGACACAGTGGCCTGGCCTCCCTGTAATCCCGCCATCGGCGGGCCAGCAAAGGGAGTGGTTGTCAGAGAAATAGACGCCCTCGGAGGGGAAATGGCCAAGAATACCGATGAGACGATGATAAACATAAGAATGCTCAATACTTCAAAAGGACCAGCTGTTAGGGCTTTGAGGGCACAGGTCAGCAGGCGGGAGTACTCGGCTGCTATGAAAAGACGAATAGAGAAAGAGGAGAATATCCTTCTAAGGTTTGGAATTGCGGAGAAGATTTTGGTGGAAAAGGGAAAAGTGAAAGGCGTTGTGGATAACTTCGGTAACGATTATCTGGCTCCTGCTGTCATACTTACCACTGGGACATTCCTGCGTGGAAAGATCTTCATAGGAAGGGCAACTATGGAAGCAGGTAGAATGGGAGAGTTCCCCGCAAAGGGTCTTACAGCTTCTTTGAAAGAGCTTGGGTTTAAGATCGGCAGATTTAAGACTGGGACTCCGCCCCGCGTTCTTGGCAGGAGCATCGATTTTTCCAAAATGGAAAGGCAAGACAGCGCAGATGAGCCCTACGCGTTCTCTCATTTCGACGAGCCCGTGGTTCTTAGCAAAGATTATCCCTGCTGGCTTACCAGGACGAATCCAAAGACACATGAGATCATAAGAATGTATCTTGAATTCTCACCGCTTTACGGTGCGGTGAAGCTCATAGAGGGCATTGGTCCGAGATACTGCCCTTCAATCGAAGACAAAGTGGTGAAATTTTCTGACAAAGACTCTCATCAGGTTTTCGTTGAGCCAGAAGGGAAAGGAACGGATGAATATTATCTGAACGGACTATCAACCTCCCTTCCTTTTGAAGCCCAGATAAAGATGGTGAGGTCAGTTCCGGGTTTAGAAAATGTAATCATAACGAGGCCGGCTTATGCGATCGAGTACGATTATATAGATCCCACGCAACTTCAGCTGACGCTCGAATCCAAGATCGTTGAGGGACTTTACTTTGCAGGCCAGATAAACGGTACGAGCGGTTACGAAGAGGCGGCAGGGCAGGGACTCATAGCAGGTATAAACGCTGCTTTGAAGCTTCGCGGCGAGCCACCTCTGATTTTGAAAAGGTCAGAAGCTTATATAGGTGTTCTCATAGACGATCTGACGACCAAGGGAGTCGATGAGCCCTACCGGCTTTTGACGTCAAGAGCTGAATACAGGCTTTTGCTCCGTCACGACAACGCTCACCTCAGGTTGGCGGAGTATGGATACAGAGTTGGGCTAATTCCCAAATGGTTTTATGAGAAGGTTTTGAGAATGAAAGATCGTGTAAAAGAGGAGATAGAAAGGCTCAAAAGGGTAAAGATTCGTCCATCGGATGAGATAAATTCTGTTTTGGAAAGGCTCGGTACTACCCCTATAAAGGAAACGCTGTCGATGTACAGACTTTTGAAACGTCCTCAGGTTCCCTATGAGGAAATTAAACGATTCGACCCGAATCCAATAGACGACGATGAGGTGGCTGTTGAGATAGATATAGAGATAAAATACGAAGGATACATAGAGAAAATGCTTGAAGATGTGAGGATTTTCGAGAGATATGAGAGCATGAAGATACCTGAGGACATAGACTATACCAAGGTTCCGAATTTATCCACTGAGGCGAGGGAAAAGCTAACTAAAATCCGACCAGAGTCTGTTGGCAGAGCGATGAGAATCCCAGGAGTAAGCCCAGCTGATGTATCGAACCTGATATCCTTCATAGAAGGCAGGTGAGGGCTTTGGAGATTTTGAAGCTCTTTCTGATTTTTTTCAAAATTGGTGTAATAGGTTTTGGTGGAGGATACGGGATGCTTCCTTTAATAGAAAGAGAAATAGTCGGAAGGGGGTACCTCACGAGAAGAGAATTTTGGGACATCGTTGCTATAGCTGCTACGACCCCAGGACCTATTGCCGTGAACGCTGCAACTTTCGTCGGCTACAGGACATCTGGTATTTTGGGGGCTGCTCTTTCCACTTTTGGCGTCGTTCTTCCTGCTTTCATCGTAATACTACTCATAGCCATGGGTTTTAGAGCGTTGCTTCAAACTGAAGAAGCGCGGTGGATACTTATGGGAATGAAGAGTGCGATTGTGGGGCTTTTGGCTATGGCTGCTTTTTCGCTCTTCAAGGCTATAGAAGCCTCCAAAGTAGCCGTGCTGGTATTAGCGGTGATCAGTTTCTTGTCTCTCTTTATGGGTGCGAATCCTTTCATGGTTATACTCATCTTTGCTGGTGTGGGATTTGTTCTTGGAAAGATGGGAATTTTTTGAAAAAATTCTCGCTTGGAGGATATGGCTGGTATAATAACGCTTAGAGTTTTAATTGAACAGAATGTCTTGTGATGTGGGCAATACATAGGTTAAATAAGGGAGGGGTTTTGATGAGTATAAGGGCGAAGATACTCGCGATACTCATCCCAATAATAGCGGTCATAGTCTTTTTGATCGCCATAATCCCGGTATTCATCATAAGAGCAGATGTCTCAAAGACCTCAAAAGAAGTGGAGGGCATTTCCAAGTCCGTTGGTGAGATGCGGAGCGATATAAACGTTGTTAAGGACAACGTGTTGAACAACACCCTCCAGATGCTCGATAAACTTGTGGAGGCAGAGGCCAAGAATGTGTCTTTTTGGATACAGCAGAAATTTTCCCTTCTCAGGAAGATGAGTCAGGATGAGTCCATTGATGCGGCTTTTTCAGTCTTTGAAAAGACATATATAAGTTTTGCGCTTGGGAACTACGAGGATTATCTTGAAAGAGGTTACACTAAGGTTTTCCTTTCTACGAAAGCAGGAACTGCGGTGGACAAGGATGGAAACGAATTTCCATTGCCAAGAGATGTTGTGGATGCCATATTCAGTGGTGAAAAGGACGATGTGCTCATAGTTCCATTTGACGTTCCTGGCCTTGAAGGCCCACAGATGTTGATGCTGAAGGCTTTCAAGAGTTCGGATGGGAGCTATATTAAAGGTATCGTTGGAGCTACCTTTCCCCAAGCTGATTTCATAAAACTCGTGAATTCCATAAGGGTTGGAAAGACGGGGTACGCATACGTGATGAATTCAGATGGTCTCACAGTTTCGCATCCTCAGTCCAAACTTGTAAATACCTTGAATTTCATGAAGGATGAAGAGCTGAAGGAACTCGGTAAAGCGATGCTCTCTGGGAAAGCCGGGCACACTTTTTACAAGTTCAGAGGTAAAGACAAGTTTGCAGCCTACTTCCCAATTGGGTATGGTCTTTATATGGCCATAGGAATGGAAGTCAGCGAGGTCAAGGAAAGTGTGAACAAACTTGAGGTATTAGCTTCGAAGAGTGATAAACTCGTTAAAACCGTAGGAAACTTTGTCAAGGGTTTTGGCAGCATTTTATCGAAGTCCCTAATAATAGGTATTACCTTTGCCGTTATAGGTGTAATAATAGTTCTCGTTGTAATTTACTTCACCGCGAACAGCATCTCCAGGCCTTTGAAAGTCTTGGCGAATGTCTCGGATAGGTTGGATCAAGGAGATCTCACGGTAGAAGTTCCTGAATTCAAGGGCGATGTGAAGAGAGACGAGATAGCCAACCTCTCCAAGTCCTTCAAGAAGCTTAAAGATACTCTGAGGGAGACCATAAGTGAGATTTATGAGGTCAGTAGTAAAGTTGAGGATGTTTCCAGATCACTCGGTGAAATGGTTGAAGATACTATGGCAAAGTCCGAAGAAGCGATGTCGGTTATGGACCACGTCGGGCAGATGATAGATGATGTTACAAGCTCGGCTCAGTCCGCCAATTCTGGAATGGAAGAGATTTCAGCTGGAGCTCACAGCCTTGCGGATTTCGCCACTGAGCTCAGCGATCTTTCAGGAGATATGAAGAAAACATCGGACGATACGAAGAGGGTGGTTAACAACCTTGGATCAGCTATTGACAACGTTAAAAACATAATGGGAGAAACCATAGAATCGATGAATCAGCTTCTGGACCTTTCAAACAGGATAAATCAGATTGTTGAAACTATAGGTTCGATAGCCGAGCAGACGAACTTGCTTGCTTTGAATGCCGCAATAGAGGCTGCACGCGCCGGGGAAGCCGGTAAAGGATTTGCCGTGGTTGCCGACGAAATAAGAAAACTCGCAGAAGAGTCCCAGAGATCCACCGATGAGATTGCTTCGATACTTTCCCAAATAAGAGATCAAGCGCTTAAGATCTCTGAAGATGGTAAGAAGCTCTCGGAGAGCGTTGATGAGAGTGTTGAGATGGTGAGTGAGAGTTTGAAGAGTCTTGACATGCTTCTTGAGAAGATAGAAAAAGTGAGTTCAATGACCACAGATCTTGCGAATACTTCTCAGGAACAGAGTGAGGCCGCCGGCGAAGTGAGCGAAGCCATAGATAGAATAGCTAAGGAACTCGTCGAAATAGAAGGAGAGACGAAGAAGATAGTGGACTTCTTGAAGGAAACAGCGGATGCTGTCATGGATGTGAACAAACAAGCAGACAATTTGGAAAGCTATGTAACGAGGCTCACGGAATATCTGAAGCGCTTTAAAGTATGAGCCTTGAAAAAACAAAAGCCCCCTTCACGGGGGCTTTTTTCATCTTCTCTCCTTTATCTTTATCTTTCCCTTTATGTTCCTGAGATAATAGAGCTTTGCCCTTCTAACCTTACCCTTTCTCACAACTTCAATCTTCTCAAGAACTGGAGAGTGGATGGGTACTATTCTCTCCACTCCTATGCCACCACTCGCTATTCGCCTCACCGTTATGGTTCTTGAAAGTCCGGATCCCCTGAGTGCTATAACTATTCCTTGGAATACCTGCGTTCTTTCCCTTCCACCTTCTTTGACTTTCAGGTGGAGCTTTACAGTGTCTCCAGGCCTGACCTCGGGGATATTCTCCTTCAAGTATTCCTTTTCTACGATTCTGACGAGATGGTCCATACTCATGCTTTCCCCTCCTTCAAATCTTTTTCATTCATCACATTTTCTCCAATGAGCCTGTCGATGATTATGGCTGCCGCGGCTCGAACAGAAAGGTGGTTGTAATCACTCTTGCTCCTAATGGGTTCCAAAATGTAATCACAAATCTCTCTGATTTCCTCTGGCAGCCCCCAAGATGTTCCAAAGAGTATCAGTACCGGTCTTTTGCTTTCAAGTATAATCTTTCGCCCTTCTTCAAAAGACACGTCCCCCTCGCGCTTTTTAGCGGATGTGAAGAATATAATTGGCTTTTCACCTTCTTCTTTTTCAATGTCTTCTATCACTTCTTCAATGTAGCTTTTGAGCCTCACGAGAGAGAGTGCTTCTTTTCTTGAGGGATTGTATCCCGCTCCGAAACCTTCTCCCCAGAATTTGAGGACTTTTCTCACGATCTCCTGCTGAGCTTTCAAGTTTGTAACGATATAGTATCC
Source organism: Thermotogaceae bacterium (assembly GCA_026993805.1). Lineage (GTDB taxonomy): Bacteria > Thermotogota > Thermotogae > Thermotogales > Thermotogaceae > JALWSA01. The sequence continues at coordinate 12,425 of JALWSA010000043.1, forward strand.
CTTTATTCCGTAAGTTCTGGCGGTTCTTGCGATGTCGTGAACATCGAGGTTTGTCACCGCCGATGATACGATCTTCCCATCTCTGCCAAGCACCGGGTAATGCACGAGTGCTATATAGATGTTATTGAGCATCCTTCATCAGCTCCTTTACGAGCTGCATCAGAGCCTTTTTGTCGATCTCGTCCAAGTCTTTTTTCATGAAAAGATCGGGTCTTTTCAAAATGGTCTTTTTCAAGGCTTCTTTTCTCCTCCAGAGTTCGATTTTCTTATGATCCCCGCTTAGGAGAACCTCTGGAACGTTTTTGCCGCGAAAACTCCTTGGACGCGTATAGACCGGATGATCCAGAATCCCATCCATAAAACTTTCTCTCTTGAGAGATTCTTCATCGACCACTCCGGGTATAAATCTCGATGTTGCGTCGATTATCACCATAGCCGCCAATTCTCCTCCCGTTAGCACGTAGTCGCCTATGGATATCTCTTCATCGACGATGTCCATAACTCTTTCGTCTATTCCCTCGTACCTTCCACAAAAAATCACGATGTTTTCGTGTTTTGATAGCTCCAGAGCTTTTTCATTGCTGAATCTGTCACCTTGCGGTGAAGTTAGAATTACATGCGGTTTTCCAAATTTTTCCGTGTAAAAGTCATAGAACCTGTAAAACGGTTCTGGTTTCATCACCATTCCGGGACCTCCACCGTACTGGTAGTCATCTACAACCCTGTGCTTGTCCGTTGTAAAGTCTCTAAGGTTGAAGATCAAGATCTCCAAGATTCCATCTCTAATGGCTTGGCCCACCACTCCAATTTTTTTAAAAGCTTCGAATATCTCTGGAAATATCGTTACCACTGCAAACCTCATATCCACTCCATCTTTCTTATTCTTATGACCTTTCCTTTCGTATCGACTTCTACGACATAGTCTTTTATGAAAGGAACGAGAATTTCGGTGCCTTCTCTTTGGACCACGAGAACCTCGTTCGAACCGGTCTCTATTATGTCGACGACTTTTCCAAGGTAGTTGTCTTCCTCGTAAACCTCGCAGTCCAGTATCTGTTCGTAGTAGTACTCATCCTCTTCTAACTCCGGAAGCTCAGAACGTTTTATGTAGACTTTGAATCCTTCGAGTGCTTCCGCGTCTTCTCGGGTATCAAACTCTTCGAATTTCAAAAGGAGCGTTTTTGGTCCCAAACGGATCCCTTCTACTTTGAGGAAAAATCCTCTATCAGCTTTTTCACTGTAAAGAAAAACTTCATCTAAGTTTTCAACGATTTCTGGAATGTTTGTGAACAGAACGAAGCGGACCTCTCCTCTTAGGCCATGTACTTTTGATATGACTCCTATTGGGACGCTCTGATCCAGAATCTGTTTTATCTTGGGATTCACTACCTCACCACCTTCAAGGTGAAGTCGTCCTTGCCTGACAAGGAGGAAAGAAGGATCTTTATGCTCTTTATGGTCCTTCCATCTTTTCCGATGACCTGTCCTACATCCTCTTCGTTTACCACTATTTCGTAAACTTTCTTATCTCCATCTTCAAGCTGGACTACCACCACATCCTCGGGATGTTTCACTATCCCTTTCAGTATGTGCTCGAGAAGGGCTTTCATCCTTCATTTTCCTCCTTCTCGCCCATGTATTTCTTCTTGTGAACCTTTTCCATCACACCGAATTTTCTGAAGATATCGCGCACGGTTTTGCTGGGCTGTGCTCCCTTCAGGATCCATTCTACGGCTCTGTCAACGTCTACCTTTATCTCCGCCGGGTCCCTTACCGGGTCGTAATATCCCAGGGATTCTATGTAAGCTCCATCCCTCCTTTTCCTCTGATCCACCACGACTATTCTGTAGAATGGTCTGTTTCTTTTTCCCATTCGCGTGAGTCTAATCCTAACCACCGCATAGCACCTCCTTTAGAACATTTTCAAGAATGGTATTTTTCCCTTTTTCATCTTTTTCATCAAACTTTTCATCTCTTCGTAGCTCTTCAGAAGCTTGTTCACTTCCTGAAGGCTTGTACCGCTTCCCTTTGCTATTCTCTTTTTCCGTGAATAATCTATTATGGATGGATTTCTTCTCTCTTCGGGAGTCATTGAATTTATGATGGCTTCTATGTGTTTCAGCTCCTTTTCGCTTTTTGCTAAGTCCATGTCAGGTGTTTTGAGTGGAGCGGGCATCATTTCTATTATCTTGTCTATTCCCATTCTTTTGATTTGTCTTATCTGATCCAGAAAATCCTCAAGAGTGAAGGTGGCTTTCATGAACTTTTCAGCGGTCTTTTTCATCTCTTCTTCGCTTATTTCTTGCTCGATTTTTTCTATGAGTGAGAGGACATCTCCCATTCCCAAGATTCTCGAAGCGATTCTGTCTGGGTGGAATTCTTCCAGTGCGTCAATCTTTTCGCCAACTCCTACGAATTTGACGGGTTTCCCGGTGACATACCTTATAGAGAGAATGACACCGCCCCTTGCGTCCCCGTCCATTTTTGTAACGATGAAGCCTGTTATATCAAGAGCTTCGTCGAATGTTTTGGCAAAGTTCACAGCATCCTGACCGGTCATAGCATCAACCACGAGAAGCACTTCATCCGGGTTTATCATATTCTTCATTTCAACGAGCTCTTTCATCATCTCTTCATCTATATGAAGCCTTCCTGCAGTGTCTATGAT
>JALWSA010000044.1 GCA_026993805.1 Thermotogaceae bacterium
GTACGATTTGATGTTGAAATTGCTGAAGGAAGCGGGGGTACAACCCGATGAATCTTTTAAGAACTTTTTAGCGATTGTTTTCGAAAGAAAGAGGCAGAAATATTTGGAGCTTATGGTGGATGTGTATGAAGATCTTGAAGTGGAAGCGAAAGGGAAGATACCTGTAGACGTTATATCGGCGTACGAGCTTTCGGATGAAGAATTAGAGCAGCTTGCGAAGTTCGTAAAAAAGCATGCCCTTAGGGAACCAGTTTTTAGAAAGAAAGTAGACGAGTCGCTTATCGCGGGTGTCAAACTGGAATTTCAGGGAATGAGTTACGACGTATCCATTATAGGAAGGCTACGGAAGATCGCCCGTGATGTGTTCAGGAAGGGGTGATGGGACTTGAGGCTTACACCGGGAGAACTCACAAAGATTTTGGAGCAGAAGATAAGCGAATACAAAGAAGAAATCAGCCTTGAGGATACCGGCAAGGTCATACAGGTTGGAGATGGAATTGCCAGGGTGTACGGCCTTAACAATGTGATGGCCAACGAGCTTGTGGAATTCGTTGAGACAGGCGTAAAAGGACTTGCTTTCAACCTCGAGGAGGATAACGTCGGAATAATAATTCTTGGAGAATACGAGAACATAAAGGAAGGCCACACGGTTAGAAGGTTGAATAGAATAATACAGGTTCCCGTTGGAGAGGAGCTTTTGGGGAGAGTAGTCAATCCTCTGGGAGAACCTCTGGATGGTAAAGGTCCGATAAACGCCAAGCATTTCAGAAACGTTGAGGTCAAGGCTCCCGGAGTTATATATAGAAAGCCAGTCGATACGCCGCTCCAGACCGGTATAAAATCGATAGACTCGATGATACCGATAGGGAGAGGTCAGAGAGAGCTGATAATAGGTGATAGAGGAACCGGTAAGACCGCTATAGCGATAGACACGATAATAAACCAGAAAGGTCAGGGTGTTTACTGTATCTATGTTGCAATAGGTCAGAAAGCGGCTACTGTAGCGAGAATCGTTGACAAGCTTGAGCAATATGGAGCCATGGAATACACAACGGTTGTTGTTGCCACGGCTTCGGATCCTTCCTCGCTCCAGTATCTCGCGCCTTATGCGGGAGCGGCTATGGGAGAGTATTTCATGTTCAGTGGAAGGGATGCGCTTGTGGTCTACGATGACCTTTCAAAGCACGCGGTGGCGTACAGGCAGCTCTCGCTTCTTCTGAGAAGGCCACCTGGAAGGGAAGCGTATCCGGGAGACATCTTCTACCTGCACTCCAGGCTTCTTGAAAGGGCTGCACGGCTCGATGAAAAGTACGGCGGAGGCTCGATGACGGCCCTTCCGATAATCGAAACCCAGGCGAACGATGTTTCGGCTTACATACCCACGAATGTCATTTCTATAACGGACGGGCAGATATATCTGGAGCCGGGACTCTTTTATGCGGGCTTCAGACCAGCTATAAATGTCGGTCTTTCCGTTTCGAGAGTTGGAGGGGCAGCTCAAATAAAGGCGATGAAGAAGGTCGCAGGAATGTTGAGGCTCAATCTGGCGCAGTACAGAGAACTCGAAACATTTGCACAGTTTGCCACCGAGCTCGACCCCACGACAAGGGCTCAGATCGTCAGAGGACAGCATCTGATGGAACTTTTAAAGCAGGAGCAGTACCAGCCGATGCCTGTTGAAGAGCAAGTAGTGGTTATATATGCCGGTATCAACGGGTATCTTGATGATCTTCCGCTCGATTCTGTAAAGAGGTTTGAGAAGGAATTTCTTGAATTCATGAGAGACAAGCATCCAGAGATATTGAGAAACATAAGGGAGACGAAGGATCTCACCGAAGAAACGGAAGAGGCTCTGAAAAAAGCCATAGAGGAGTTCAAAGAGGAGTTCAAGAAAGAAATAGGGGTTGAATAAGGATGAGCAGAGGGAAGCTCAGGGCGATAAAGAAGAAGGTCGAAGCCACAAAGAGTTTGATGAAGATAACAAGGGCCATGGAAATGGTCGCACGCGCGAAGGTGCGAAAATTCGAGAGGGCTTTTAAAGGGTATAAGGAATATATGGATGAGATAGAGAGAATCAAGAATAAGCTACCGCTCAAGGGGCTGGAAAATCCGTTGGTTGAGGGAGTTGGCCCTGAAGTATTGGTTGTGATCACGTCAGATCTGGGTCTTTGCGGAGCTTTCAACTCGGAGATAATAAAAGCTGCCGAAGAGGAAGCAGAGAGGGCAGCAGAGTTCAAAGGGTATATAGTCATAGGTTCCAGAGGAGTGGCTCATTTCAGAAGGAGAAAGCTTATAAAGGGTTATGAGAAGCTCTATGACATGCCAAATATGGATGTGGCTTCCGAGATAGGAGATCATCTCATATCTCTTGTGAGAGATGGAGAAGTCGGGAGGGTCAGGGTAGTTTATGGCAGGCTTGTGAACGCTCTCATTCAAAAGCCCGAAATAGTTCAGCTCATTCCGGTTGAGGCGTCAGAGGGCGATTCCATGTTGGAGTTTGAGCCTGTGGTTTCTTCCATGGCAGAGGATTTCCTGTATTTTTACATCTCCTCGAAACTCCTCTACTTGATGTTTGAAACCAAAGTCAGCGAGTATTATGCGAGGCAAAACGCCATGAAGAACGCAACAGACAACGCCAACGAGATGATAAGAACACTCACGCTTGAGTACAACAAGGCGAGACAGGCTTCAATAACCCAGGAAATAATTGAGATAGTGAATGGCGCAGAAGCCTTGAAGGAAATAGAAGAGGCTGGATGAGGGGTGATAAGCCATGGCAAAGGGTACTAAAGGAAAGATTGTGAGGGTTATAGGACCCGTGGTGGATGTCAGGTTCCCGGAAGGGGAACTTCCGGATATATTCAACGCTCTTGAGGTAATAAATCCGCAGAGCGGCCAGAAACTCATATTAGAAGTTGAACAGCTTCTCGGTGACAACATAGTCAGGACTGTGGCTATGGACACAACGGATGGTCTCGTTCGAGGGCTTGAGGTCGTTGATACGGGAGAGCCTATAAAGGCGCCCGTTGGTAGACAGGTTTTGGGCAGGATGTTCAACGTTATTGGACAGCCCATAGACGAGAAGGGTGAGGTTGAGGCTGAAGATTGGTGGCCGATCCACAGACCAGCTCCGAAAGTTACGGATCAGAAGGTTGAGGTCGAGATACTTGAAACGGGTCTTAAGGTGATAGATCTTCTGGCGCCATTCCCGAAGGGGGGAAAGATAGGATTCTTCGGCGGTGCCGGCGTTGGAAAGACCGTTCTTGTTATGGAGCTCATAAGAAACATCGCAATAGAGCATAAGGGATTTTCCATGTTCGCGGGTGTTGGAGAAAGGACCAGGGAAGGAAATGACCTTTGGCTTGAAATGCAGGAAGCCGGAGTTCTTGGAAACACAGTCCTTGTCTTTGGGCAGATGAACGAGCCGCCCGGAGCGAGGTTCAGAGTGGCGTTGACGGCTCTGACGATAGCTGAGTACTTTAGGGATGTTGAAAGAAGAGATGTTCTGCTCTTCATAGACAACATCTTCAGGTTCGTTCAGGCGGGTTCTGAGGTCTCGGCGCTCCTTGGAAGAATGCCTTCGGCTGTCGGATACCAGCCCACGCTTTCCACGGACATGGGAGAGCTCCAGGAGAGAATAACGTCAACGAAGAATGGATCGATTACATCTGTTCAGGCAATATACGTTCCGGCAGACGACATAACCGACCCGGCACCTGCAACGACATTTGCACATCTCGATGCATTTGTCGTTCTTGCGAGGAGAAGGGCAGAGCTGGGTCTTTATCCCGCGGTTGATCCTTTGGACTCTTCTTCGAAGATACTGGATCCTGCTATCGTCGGTCAGGAGCATTACGAAGTGGCAAGAGGAGTGCAGGAGGTTCTCCAGAGGTACAGAGATCTTCAGGATATAATCGCTATACTCGGTATGGAAGAGCTCTCCGAAGAGGACAAGCTCATAGTTCAGAGGGCAAGGAAAATAGAGAGGTTCCTTACCCAACCCACTCATGTTGCTGAGAGGTTCACAGGTCAGCCAGGAGTTTATGTTCCGATAAAGGAAACTGTTAGAGGTTTCAAAGAGATTTTGGAAGGTAAGTACGATGATCTTCCAGAACAAGCTTTCTACATGGTGGGTACGATAGACGAAGCGGTCGAGAAAGCCGAGAGGTTGAAGAGAGAAGCTGCTAAAGTCTTCTGAGGGTGAGAGCGTGAAGATAAAGGTAAAGATATTGACTCCGCGTGGAAAAGTTTATGAAAAGGAAGCGAATTTGGTGAATTTCAGGACTGTAGAAGGAGCTATGGGAGTCCTTCCAAGGAGGGCTCCCATTATAACTCATCTTGCGATAAGCGAAGTGGAAGTTGTCCACGATGAGGGAAGGGATAAGGTTAAAGTTGCCGGAGGATTCCTTTACTGTGACGGCGAGAGCGTCACCGTGGTAACTTCCGATGCAGGAGGCAGCTAATGTTGGACTGGTCGGTTTTTTTCATCATATTCGTTGTATTTGGATTAATAACTCTGTACCACCTCAGGTCGGAACTCAAGACTAAGAAGGGTTTCTTGAAGTTTTTGATAGCGATCTCCCTGATATTTTTAGCGCTCCTTGCAGTTTTTTTCTTTAAGCCTGCTTTTCCAGGCCCAGAGGGGGGATAGATAGTTTGAAAAGGGCGGTTGTGATAGACAGTCTCGTTGATCTTCCACCCTTCTTCAAGACATCACTTCCCATGAAAGTAGTGGGCTTTAAGGTCTACATAAATGGGAAGGAATACACCGACGGTGTGGATATAACCAAGGAGGAATTTTACAAATTAGCAGAAGGAACAGATGATCTTAGGACATCCTATCCACCCCCCGAGGAGACTTTGAAGCTTTACAAGGAGCTTGAAGAAGAGGGAGTGGAGGAGATACTCGCCGTTCATCTTCCGGCTCGAGTGAGCGGATTTCTCTCTTCGATGAATCAAGTTCTGGAAAAGGTCAAAGCAAAGGTAAAAGTTTTCGACTCGAGATCACTCTCTGGAGGGGCTGGTTTTGTTGCTGCAAAGCTCATAGAGCTTTTTGAAAAAGGTGCTTCTTTCAAGGAGCTTGAAGAGAAATTTTGGGATATAAGGAAGAGACTCCATTTGCAGTTCGGAGTTCCTACCCTTAGGTTTCTTATAAAAAACGGCAGAATTGGGAAGGCGAAGGGACTCATAGGAACGCTTCTTAACATACTGCCGATACTCACGGTGGATGAGGATGGTGAGGTCGCTCCTCTGAATAAGGTCAGGGGAAAGAAAAGGCTCTTTGAGAGAATGGTAAAAAATGTTCTGGATTTTGTTAAGGGAAGGGATAAGATAGAGATGGTTATAGGTTGGGGAATGGATTCCGCGAAGGAGAATGCCATGAAATTGAAAGAAATGATATTTGGTGAAATAAAAGACAAGATCGTAAACTATGGAGAGATAAGGATATCACCAACGGTAGGTTGCCATGCAGGTCCGGGAGTGTTCGGTCTCGCTCTATACGTACTTTGAGGAGGGGAAAGTGTGAAACTCATAAGGATGGTCAGCGACGGAGTGAAAGTGGATATAACGATTAACACACCGCTGGCGGTTATGATTAGGGATCTACTTTATGAGGGTGATTGGGAAGCGATGGAAGCCGATATGGAAGGTAATGAGTTGATGATGAAGGAAATAGAGGTTTGTAAGACTATAGAAGAGAATATCGTTGAATTGGGAGAAGAGGTATACGAGCCCGTTTCATTCCCAGAACTAATCGAGTGGTTGAAAGAGGTGAATCTCAGCACAGATGATTTCCAGCATGTTTCGCTAAATGGGCTTTATGATCTGGCCCTTGATTACGCGGATAAAGGGATCTACGAGACAGCTTACGAGATAATAAACTTCATGCTGGAGATTGATCCCCACTACGCACCGGCTTATGAACTCAAGGGGTCGCTTCTGATCGAACAGGGTAAGGTCGAAGAGGGGTTGGTGTATCTCGACAAGGCAGTCGAAATAGATCCTTGGCTCATAGAGGCCTATTCCTCTTTAGGTGAAGGATATTTCAACCTTGGTGATTACGAAAGAGCTTCTTATTACTGGGAAAAGGAGATAGAGAAGGCTCCAGAGAACAAGCTAACATACTTCATGCTCGCAGATGCTTATGAAAAGCTGGGAAGATATCAAAAGGCGGTGGATACCCTTAGCAGACTACTCCAAAGAGATCCGGAGAGCATACTCGCCATGTACGAGGTAGCCGAGCTTTACAGAAAGATGGGCAAAGAAGATAAGGCCGTAGAAATGGAAGAGAGAATTGCTTCGATGAAGCCGAAATACACCAGTGATATAGAAGTCTGGGCTAAGGTGATGATAAAGAAGGGAGAGTACGAAAGAGTAGTGGAGGAATTGGAGCAGGCTCTTTCAAAAGTGAAGCTTAACACGCACATAAAGATGCTTTTGGTAATACCGTATGTTAAGCTTGGAAACATTGAGAAAGCCAAGAGAATATTGGAGGAAATCAAGGATAACAACATATGGTATTTCTATGGAAAGAAGGAGCTCTATTCAGAGTTTCTGACGGAAGAGGAGAGAGAAGTTTGCGGTATCTTCTGAGCGTCGTATTGGGAGCCATTATAGGAAGTTTTCTTAATGTTGTCATTCATAGGTTACCAAGGGAGGGTCTCAGAATATGGGACCCTCCTTATTCATTCTGCCCTCAGTGTCACCATAGACTTTCCTGGAAGGATAACATCCCGATTTTGAGTTATTTGATTTTGAAAGGAAGATGCAGGTACTGCGGCACAAGGATTCCAATCAGGTATTTTCTGGTGGAAGTTTTCAATGTAGTCCTTTACCTCTTAGCCGCTTTTTTTGCCTACGACTGGATCCTTCTCATTCTTTCATGGGGCATAATCTCATCGCTACTCGCAATAGCCTTCATGGATCTTGAAACCTGGCACATACACGATTCATTGATAGTCAGCCTTCTTGTGTTTTCTTTTCTTCTGTCGTTGAAAATGGGAAATCTCCTTTGGGGGAGCGTCTCTGCTCTCGTTGGTTTTCTCATATTTTTCATTCTTTACAAGTTTAGAAAGGGAATGGGTTTCGGCGATGTTCTAATGGTTGGAGCGGCCGGCTTTTATATGAATATTTTCTGGCTCGATATCTCGCTCCTTGTGGCTGCTGTTTCCGGGCTTCTTTACTCGCTTTTTAAGTATAAGGGTTTAAAGCCAAAGGAAGCGATCCCGTTTGGACCCTTTCTATCAATGGGATTTCTGCTTTCTCTTTTCATGATTTTAAGAGGAGGTGAATCGCCATAGCCAGGGTATATTTGAGGGAGGACATAAAGAGCAGGATAAGGAACGGACATCCGTGGATTTACGAAAACGAGATAGATAAGGTGGAAGGGGATTTCCAAGATGGAGATATAGTTGATGTCTTTTCCCACTCGAGAGATTTTGTGGGAAGGGGATACATAAACTCAAAGTCCAAGATAAGGGTAAGGCTTCTCACCAGAAGGAACGAAAAGATAGACAGGGAATTCTTTTTGAGAAGGATAAGGGAGATAGTGGAGTGGAAGTCACGCCTTGTGAAGGATACGCAGGCTTTCAGGGTTGTGTTCAGTGAATCTGATGGGCTTCCAGGGCTCGTGGTGGACAAGTACGCAGACTATCTGGTTATTCAGATTGGTGCCCTTGGGATGGAGAGGTTGAAACCGCTCGTTTTGGATGCGCTCGTTGAAATCTTTGATCCCAAGGGAATTTTTGAAAAGTCAGATTACCCAGCAAGAGAAAGGGAGGGGCTTGAGAAGGTAAGGGAATGGATATACGGAAAGGGTCCTGAGCTCATCCCTTTCGAGATGAACGGTTTTAAGTTTTTCGCAGATACTCTCGGGCAAAAAACCGGATTTTTCCTTGACCAGAGAGAGAATGCAAAGCTGCTGAAAGATGTTGCAGATGGAAGGACTGTTTTGGATGTTTTCTCCTACACGGGGACTTTTTCCGTACACTCTCTGGCTTATGGTGCGAAAAGGACGGTTCTTGTGGATTATTCGGAAAGAGCCCTTGAGGTTGCAAAACTCACGCTGGATGAGAACGGGTTTTCTGGAAGGTATGAGCTTGTAAGCGAAAACGCCTTCGATTTTCTCATTTCACTTTACCGGAGCGGGCAGAGAGATTTTGACATGATAATTCTTGATCCGCCCGCTTTTGCCAAATCCTTTGAAGATAGAAGGAGTGCGTACAGGGGCTATAAGGAGATAAACCTGAGGTCGATGAAACTGCTCCCAGATGGGGGAATTCTGGTTACATCTTCGTGTACGAGGGTTGTGAGCGAGCAGGATTTCATGGTAGTTCTCTACGACGCTGCTTCAGATTCAAGGACGCGGCTCCAGCTTGTAAAGAAAGGTGGCCAGCCCTCGGACCATGCTCCCACTCTGAACATCTTCGAGACATTCTATTTGAAGTTCATGGTTTTCAGAGTGAATAAAATGAGATGAAATTTGGGAGCGGCTGTGCTACAATCCCTTGAAGCTTCGAGCGGGAGGGACTCGGTTGAGAGTATATTTCAAGACATACGGGTGCCAGATGAACGAGAACGACACGCTCTACATGATGGGACTTCTTGAGGGCAAGGGTTATCGGATCGTGGACGATCCGATGGATGCCGATGTTGCCATAGTCAATACATGCGCCGTTAGGAAGAAGGCGGAAGAGAAATTTTATGGAAAGCTCGGAGAGCTTTTGAAGATAAAGAAAGAAAAGGGGCTTTTGATAGGAGTTGGAGGATGTTTGGCCGAAAAGGACAGGGGAAAGATTCTTGAAAAGGGAGCGGATTTTGTATTCGGTACAAAGTCTTATCCCGTTGTGGACGAGCTAATAGAAAGGGCTCTGAAGGGTGAGAGATTTCTTTACTTTGACGATCATTTGGACGATGTGATCTGGAACTTTCCGAGGAAGGTATCGGGTCATCACATGTGGGTGACGATAATCTACGGGTGTGACAGGTTCTGCTCTTACTGCATCGTTCCGTACACAAGGGGCAGGGAAAGGAGCAGGCCGATGGACGATGTTTTAAAGGAAGTTAAGATGCTGGCGGAAAAGGGCATCAGGGAGATAACATTTTTAGGACAGAATGTCGATGCTTATGGAAAAGATCTGAAAGATGGGACGAGTCTTGCAAGGCTTCTTGAGGAAGCTTCGAAGGTGGAAGGAATAGAGAGGCTTTGGTTTTTGACATCTTACCCTTCAGATGTGACGGATGAGCTCATAGAGGTTGTTGCAAAAAATCCTAAAGTGGCAAAGACATTCCACCTTCCGATCCAGGCGGGATCTGACAGGATTTTGGAGAAGATGCGCAGAAGGTACACGAGGCAGGAGTATCTGGAGCTTGTGGAAAAGATCAGATCCAAGGTGGAGGATGTTTCGATAACGACCGATATAATTGTTGGTTTTCCGGGTGAGACAGAAGAGGACTTTATGGAGACGGTCTCACTTGTGAAAGAGGTCCAGTTCGAGAGGGTGAACATCGCGATGTACTCCCCGCGTGAAGGGACGCTCGCTTGGAAGCTCTACGATGACGATGTTAGCAAGGAAGAGAAGGTCAGAAGGTTTCAATATCTCCTTGAGCTTCAGAAGGGTATAAACAGAAAGCTTAACGAAAGGTACAGGGGAAAGACGGTGAGGATAATAGTCGAAGCGAGAGCAAAGAGCGGTCTTATGTATGGAAGGGACATAAGGAACAAGATAATAGCCTTTGAAGGGGACGATGAGATGGTCGGCAGGTACGCCGATATAAAGGTCACGAAGGTGACCGCTGGACCGTTGTATGGAAGACTCGTTTGGATAGAAGAGCCAGAAAGGGTGCGTTAGAGCACGATTCTTTCTTTTATGGTCACCGTTTTTTCAAACTCTTCGTATCCTTTCCTTCCCATTAGTGCGTATGTTATCTTCTTTCCGAGCTCTACTCCAGGCTGATCGTACGGGTTCACATTGAATAGTTTTCCCGCGATGACCGTTGCGCATTCGTAGGTTACGAAAAACTGCCCGATGTTCTCTTCGTTTATCTTGTCCATTATCACGCTCATGTTCGGTCTCCCATTCTGCGCAAGAGCGCTCTTTGTTCCTTCGTATTCAGAAGTTATTAGCTGGGAGAGTTTCTTTCTGCCAAGGTAGGAGAGTGCATCCTGATCTGGATGTATGTTTCCTATGAGAACATCGCTTGGGTATTTTTTAAGAGCTATGAAGGTTATGACTTTGTCGTCGGGGCCTTCGTTGTAAAGCTGAATCTGCGAATGCTGATCCGTGGCGCCAAGAGCCTTTACAGGAGTCTGTCCCGTCTTTATGACTTTTCCATCGAGAGACAGTCTCTTTCCCAGGCTTTCGGCCCAGAGCTGTCTGTACCAGTCTGCAAGAGAGTAGAGTCTGTTCGAATACGGCATCATAACGGAGATGTTTCTTCCCTTCTTGAAGAAAAGATAATGAACGGCTGCTATTAAAGCAGCTGGGTTTTTCCAGATGTCTGTTTCAAGACACCTTTCTTTTGCTTTTTCGGCTCCTTCGTGGAGCGCATCTATGTCTATACCTTCTGCCATAGCAGAGAGAAGTCCAACCTGCGTCAGGACCGAAAACCTCCCGCCAACATCGGGCGGAACATCAAGGACTTTGAAGCCTTCTTCCTTTGCTATCTTTCTGAGAGCGCCTTTTTCCGGATCTGTCGTGAAGACTATATGCTCTTTTGGATCGAGTCCAAGGGTTTCAAGTAAATTTCTGACGATAAGGTAATTCGCCATAGCTTCGGCCGTCGAGCCAGATTTGGATATAACATTGAAAACGGTCCTTTTCGGATCGATCGTCTGGAGAATGGAGGATACGAAGTCTGGATCGACATTGTCCATTACGAAGACCCTGCAGTAACCGTTCCTTGAGTTTCTGTCGAGAAAGTTCCAGTTAAGGGGACGCAGGGCGTTGTGAAGAGCCTGATTTCCGAGCCCGGAACCCCCTATTCCCACCACGACGAAGTCATCGAAGGTGGCGATCCACTCTTCGAGTTCTTTGACCTGCCCAAGAACATCGGCGTCGTTTATTATTCTCAGAAATCCTGGAGGATTTTCCCGAAGAGCTTTAACGGCTTCTTCGATTTCTCCTTTCAGAGAATCTATTTCGCTTTTTTCGAGCCCGTTTTCTACATTGGGTTTGAAGACGAATGAGAAATCGAATTCAATCATTCTCTCACCCCCAAACCACAGCTCGTCCCAATTCTACCACTCATTCAACGGTGACGCTCTTTGCGAGGTTTCTCGGTTTGTCCGGATCGAGTCCCTTTAGATCTGCGACATAGTAAGCGAAGAGCTGTATGACGGGTGCCATAACCAATGGGTAGATGTCTTCGGGTACCCGTGGGACATATATGATCTCGTCCGCCAGTTCCTTTATCTCGACATTTCCCGAGGTGGCCACTGCCACGATCTTCGCGTTTCTCGCTTTGCACTCCATCACATTTGATTTCATCTTCTGATATAGCGAATCAGATGGAAGGATGGCAAACACTGGGAATTTTTCGTCAAGGAGCGCTATAGGGCCGTGTTTGAGTTCGCCTGCAGGATATCCTTCTGCGTGTATGTAGCTTATCTCTTTTAGTTTTAAAGCTCCTTCGAGTGCCGTTGGGTATCCATAGCCCCTTCCAATGTACATGAAGTGGCTGTAGCTCTCGTATTTCTTCGCGATCTCCAGTATATGGTCTTTCTCTGAGAGAATCGTGCTGAAGAGCTCGGGAAGGCGAAGCATGGTATCGGCTATCTTTGAATGCCTTTCGCTCCAGAATCCCCTGTCTTTCACTATCTTTAAACCCATGAGGGCGAGAATAGCGAGCTGCGCAACATAGGTTTTTGTTGCAGCAACGCCGATTTCAGGTCCTGAATTCATCATTATGGAAAGGTCGGATTCTCTGGTTATAGTCGATCCGACGACATTTGTGATGGAGATTATTCTCGATCCGAGCCTTTTTGCGAGCCTTATGGATTCGAGCGTATCAGCAGTCTCTCCGGACTGGGATATCGCAAGTGTTATGGTGTCCTTGTCTATGTGCGGTTTTCTGTAGCGAAATTCGGATGAGACTTCCACTAAAACATCAAGGTCGGTATGAAATTCCACGAAGTATTTGAAAAACAGCGCTGCATGATAGGAAGTTCCGCATGCAACGACATTTATCCTTCGCGCTTTTGAAAAATCAATCGATGCCAGTTCTGGAAAGAGAATGTCTCCTGCTTTTATCCTTCCCATCATTGCATTCACAAGGGTTTGGGGCTCTTCCATGATCTCCTTTATCATGAAGTGTTTGTACCCGCCTTTTTCAGCGGCGGATTCGTCCCAGTCTATCGTGTGAACTTTTCTCTCTATCTCTTTGCCAGAAGAGTCAAAGACCTTTACCCTTCCCTTCTTTATGAGAGCCACATCCCCGTCTTCTAAGAATATGACTTCTTTCGTGTATTTTAGAAGCGGGGTCACATCAGAAGCGATTATCCCGATGCCCTTCGCGATTCCTATCACAAGAGGGCTTCCCTTTCTCGCTGCCACGATCTCATCGGGGTGCTCTGAGTGAACGACTCCGATGGCGTAGGCTCCGTCAAGCTTCGAAACGGCCTTCAACACCGCCTGAAGAAGGTCACCGTCGTACATCTCTTCTATCAGGTGAGCTATGACTTCGGTGTCGGTCTCGGATTTGAATTTGTGGCCAAGGGATATGAGGTAGCTCCTGAGTTCCCTGAAGTTCTCTATGATCCCGTTGTGAACAACTGCGATGTTTCCGGTGCAGTCGGTGTGTGGATGGGCGTTTATGTCGTTTGGAGCGCCGTGCGTCGCCCACCTTGTATGAGCGATCCCCACCTTTATTTCCTTTCTGAGTTCATCGCCAAGAGTTTTTTCAAGTCTTTCTATCTTTCCCACGCTTTTGAAGACTCTGAGCCTTCCGTTCTCAACGAAGGCTATTCCAGAAGAGTCGTATCCCCTGTACTCGAGCTTTTTCAGGGCTTCGACTACATCTTGCGTCTTAACCGAATCCGCTATCATACCGACTATACCGCACAAGACGGCCACCTCCCAGTTGTGTGCAAACAGCAATTTAAACCTCTATTTTTCGAGAAATTCTAAGTGTATTTTATCATTTCGAGTCGCGGCAGTTGTGCGAAAGTGACAGTTTTTATGCTAACCTATACCGTGTTCAAGATCAGAAGATGGATTTTCGGGAGTGGTGGAGTTGAAGATAGCCAAGGGTGAAGCGAGCGCGAAGATCAACATAAAAAGATCTGTTTTCATAGCGACGGCAAAAGCTGCAAAGAGCGTGCAGGAGGCAAAGGAGTTCATAAGGGAAGTTTCCAAGAAATACAGGGACGCAACGCACAACTGCTGGGCTTACAGGGTTTATGAAAGCGGCGCGGTCGTTGAACACTCATCGGATGCTGGCGAGCCTTCCGGGACCGCGGGCCTTCCGATTTTGGGCGCCATAAAGTCGATGGAGATTTTCAATGTGGCGGTTGTGGTGAGCAGATATTTCGGCGGAGTGAAGCTCGGGGTGAGGGGGTTGAGAGAGGCTTATTCGAAGGCTGCAAGGCTTGCCCTTGAAAAGCTAAGGGTTGCAGAGGCACGCGAAGTGAGCATTTTTGAAGTCAAGGTAAAGATAGAAGATTACGGAAGGGCAAAGGCTATCCTTTCAAAGAGCGCGAAGATACTCAGCGAGGAGTTCGAAGGAAGCTTTGTGAATATAAGATACGCCGCTAATACCTTGCTCCTTAATGGAGCGAAAGAAATGGGGAAGATGCTAATGGATATCAGAGATTTTGAGAGATGAAGTCAAGCACTATGTTTTCATCCGGCGGAATCGGGTTTATCTGGAATCTGTCTTCAAGGCTTCTTGGGTCTTTCAAACCATTTCCGGTGACGACTATGACAACCTGGTTGTTTTTCCCTATTCGCTCTTCCCTTATTGCCTTTAAAAGCCCCGCGTAGGGAGCCGCGCCGGCGGGTTCTGCGAAAACTCCCATTTCCTGAGCAAGCATTATTTGGGCTCTTGTTATTTCTTCGTCCGTGACGGACATGAAAAAGCCACCGCTTCTTTTCACATATTTGCAAGCCTTTATGACATCCCTTGGCTTTCCGACACCTATGGAATCTGCTATAGTTTGGGGAGTTCCGTCCTGCGGCATGAAGGGTTCTCCATTGTCGAAGACCCTTTTGACGAAATCACTGCCCGAAGCCTGAACGCCGATTATCTTTGGAATTTTTTCTATAAGACCTGCCTGCTGCATATCGTAGAAGCCTTTGAAGAGTGAGCTGATCACAGTACCGTCGCCAACTCCAACGAGAACATAATCCGGGATGTTCCAATCAAGCTGGACGGCTATTTCCATTGCACCTGTTTTCTTTCCTTCGAGCAGGTAGGGATTTATGGCGCTGTTTCTGGAGTACCATCCCATCTTCTCTCCTATCTTCATAGAAATGTCGAACGCCTGATCGTAAGTTCCGTCTATGGGAACGAGCAGGGCGCCGTAGACCTGTATTTGAAGGAGCTTGGGTTTTGGGGCTTTTGCGGGAACGAATATGACCGATTTCAGGGGAGTGGGAGCGGTAAGGCCTGCAAGTGAAGATGCTGCGTTTCCCGTTGATGCCGCGTATATTACTTCATATCCCTTTTCCATCGCCTTTGCTATGGCAAGAGCAGAGGCTCTGTCTTTGTAAGAAGCCGTTGGGTTGGTGCCGTCGTATTTGACGAAAAATCGAGAGAGATGAAGTTTTTCTGCTTGTTCTGGGAACTCGTAGAG
>JALWSA010000045.1 GCA_026993805.1 Thermotogaceae bacterium
AATGTGCTCTTTTTTTTCCAGCATTTTCTCAAATGCTTTTGGTATGTCCTTAACGTTTTCCACAAAACCGGCGTTTTTTTCATGTATTAGAAAGTTGTTTATAAACGGAGCAATTTTATTTTTATAGCTTATTACAGGTAATCCTATGTTAAGTGCTTGTGCAGCTACACCTGGCCCACATTTTGGAAAGGTATCTAATAGGAAGGTCGCACATTTCAATAGATCATTTAAATTTGAGGTTGGTTTAACCAATCTGATTCTGTTAAGAAGTGTTATAGGTATAGAAATTGTCATCAAGTCCCATAAGGCTTTGTTAAAAGCCGAGAAGACTAATAAGAAGTATAGATTTTTATATTTCGCAAGCATTTCATTCATTATTCTGAAATAGTTGTATTCCATAAACGGGAAAATTTTTTGAAAATTACCCGCTGAAATAAGTAATGTAGCATTCTTAGGAATAGAAAGTTTTTCTTTTAAATACTCACAGTCAAATTTGGAGGCCTCGTTTTTAGGGTTATTTGGTGCTAAAGGAATCAGTACGGCTTTTTTTGGTAATGTTGCAGCTATAGCCTTTTTAAAAAATGGGAAGCTATAAATCAAACATTTTACGAATTTTTGGCCCACCCAAAAAGGGTGAAAAGTATCGTGTGAGAAGTATATTACTTTAACATCTTTCTTATCAACCACAGGATAAAGTGCAGGAGCAGCAATGATTCCATTGGGATTATGGGCTGAGAAGATGACTTGAAAATCATTAACTGTTAAGAAAGCCTGTAGGGTTGTGACTCTTTCAGTAAAGGGGACTTTTTTATCAAAAGTGACAACATTTGCAAAGGATTTAAGCTCTTCGAGATGTTCACCTTCTATGCTTTCGTTATATATGTTTGTTATGAAGACCGTTATATCAAAGTCGTCTTTTGTATATTCAAGCCATCTTTTCATACTAATAGCATGCCCACCAAATTTTGGGAAAGTACTTAATATAACAGCTATTCTGGGCTTTCCGTGGTTTTTAACAGGGATCTGGAAATTTTGGGGCTTTTTTGGAAGTGAGTATAGAAAGGTTCCAATTCGTTGGAGCATATCTTCTATATCTTCATCATAAAACCTTAGGAAGAAGGATTTTAAAATAAAAGTAACTCTGGCAAGTTCAGAGAGAGCCTTTTCATAATTGCGATAGAGGATATTTTTGGCTATGTCGTTTTTCCCCTCCAAAACTGTCAATTCTATATTTTGGCGAAGGGCTTTAACGAATTCCCTTTGTTGCTTGTCCATCATTAGTATACCCCCTTGAAGATACGAAAGAAAATGGTTATTAATTCATTTTCTCCATATATATTAAGATATTTGATGAAGTTTTCAACGAACTCTTTTGAAAAGTTACCATAAACCTTGATAGATTTTATAATGATTTCCGAGTTTGCAATTAAAAGTTCTTCGAGCTTTTTTGTTCCTATTAGCTCTCTCAACTTTATGAATCCAATTGCAGATGATAGTGGAATTTCTTTGGCACGTCGTTTTAAATTTGCTGAAGTGTTTTTAGCGTATCTCACATGTCCCCTGCCGGTGTAGGATATGGGGTAAACAGTTTTTATATGCCCATCGAGCACCATCTGGTTCACGAGTATGGTGTCTTCCGGAACGGAGAGTTTTGGAATGACTTTCAGAACTTCGTATTTTTCTGTGAGAGTTTTGTATGTTTTGAGAACAGTTTCTCTGTGAAGTAGACTGGATGTTATCGTGATCTTTCCGCTGAATACCAAAAGGCCTGTGGTTACAGGGTTTATGGGATTGTCATACGGAGTTTTCCAGAGCCCTATTACTTTTCCATCAGGTGATAGGAGAATACTTGGCGCAGATACAAGGAAATTCGAGCGGCGTTTTTCAAGCAAGGAATTGTGTATAGCCAGAAGAAGTATCTGGTATGGCTCGTATTTGTCATCTATATCCCAATAGGTTATGTAGCTGCCTGCTGCTGCGTTTGCACCCGTCATTTTTGAGTAAAATACCCCCATGTTTTCCTTATTTCCAATAAGCAAAGTAGCCGGGATAATATCTTTGAGTTTGTTTGAAAATCTCTTGGTGACTTCTACATCGGAGGATCCATCATCGATTATTATGATTTCGAGCAAATCTCGAGGATATTTTATAGCACTTATTTCCTGAATGTAGCTATCGAAGAATTTTTCTGAGTTGTAAACAGGGGTTATGATAGACACTTTTGGAAGATTTGGCATCTCGGAGATTTTCATATTTGGAGGGATTACATCCGGGCCGAGATGAACATCTATATAATCTTTCCCGTGAGTGAGAACGGTTATATCTTCTGGGTTTATCTGGACCTGATCTGCCCAACTCTGGAATGTCAGGGATACACCATTTTCAGATTCGAAGAACCCTTCGAGCTTAAGGGTTTTAGCCATTTCAGGGAACGGAATTTTTCCACTCACTCTGAATTCGTTTGTCCCGTAAAAGAGCATCCATCTTTCGATTTTTCCAAGAAGACTTACCAATCTCCACTTTCCTCCCTTATAAGTTGACTTTACAAAAGGTTTTTCTTCATTCTGTGACTGTTTTTATAATTTCTTTTATCGAAGTTAATTGCTTCTTAAATGTATACTTTTCTACGGATTTTCTATATGCTTCCGAAAAGTAATCAGGAGTTATTATCATTTCCACCGCCTCATCGACCACTCTAAAAAGCCATTTTTTATCATAAAGCTTTTCTGCTCCTCGAAACCAATGGATGACAGGTTTGATTCCTCTCGCCATGGCCTCCATGATATTATAGGGATGTCCTTCATGCAAACTTGTAGAAAGAAGATAATTCACATCTTCCCAAAACTCCTCCATGTCATCGACCCAACCGTGGAAGATAACATTGGTTTCTATGCCCAGTGCTCTCACAATATGTTGCAAATAAACCTCATACCTGGGATCTTGAAAATCTCCTGCAAAGTGGAGTTTGTAATTCGGATCTATTTCAACCAGTTTCGCTATTATTTGTATAGCAAGTTCTGGGGCTTTCTTGTAATTGATATGAGCCACCCACGCTATGTCATAGCCTGGTTTTCTTTCCTTGAACGGTGTTTTTTTAAGGTCTATTCCGTTATGCACTACCGCAGTCTTTTTTAGGATACCTTTCAACATGGGATAGCGCTCGTATAGAATCTCTTCTATATGCGAAGCAACAAAAATCACCACATTTACATTCTGCCAATTTATCTTCAAGGGCATATCAGTAAAGATTTCGTAGCTGTGAAGTCTTACCAAGGTGGGTTTTCGCGATGTCGCAGGATAATTTGTGCCTATTATTGCCACCTCATTTGCCCACTCAAGCCAGACTATGTCAGCCCAGTCTATCGCAGCTTTTATTTCCTTGTCTGTAGTGACAGCCCGTCTCTGGACCCAGTATTCGTCTTTTAATCCCTTTATGATATCGTCTATGAAATTGTCCAAGCCTTTAGCGCATATTATGGCAAGTTTTTTCTGAAGTTTTGCTCTTTCTGCGCGTTCTTTAAGAACTTCAAGCTTCATTTTTAAATCTGGTAGTGCATCACTTGGGGCAAAATTTATGGCTCTTGAGAGGTGATGCAAAGCTCTATCGTAAAACCCTTCGAATTCATAGCAGGTTGAGAGTATGTCGTGAACGGCCCAGTCGTTGGGAGATAGTTTTAGAAGCTGCAAAGCGTAATCCTTGGCTTTGGGGAATTTTTCAAGTTGGAGATAGCTTTCGGCAATGTTGAAAAGTGCATCTTTGTTGTTTGGATCTTTCTGAAGGGTTTTCTTAAAAATCGAAATGGCCTTGTTTCTTTTTCCTTTGCCGTAATAAGCAAGCCCTAATACGATTTGCTCTTCTGCAGAATAGGCTTTCCCTTCAAGCAACTCTATGATTTCGTCGTATTTTCCTTGAGATAGGAGTTTTTCCAAGTCTTTCACAGCATCGCCTCCAAATTGGACCCGATATCCCGGGCTTTCAAAAATTCCAAGACCTTTTGATGAAAATTATAGCATGTGCATTTTTTCGACAATTGGTTGAATATAATTTTCCTATTTATTGTCAAACAGCTCCCCTGCGGCTCGCTCGTCAAGGCGGGTCTGGAATCTTATTTCACCGCTGATGGGGTCGTAAAAAAGAAGCTCGGAATTTACCATGTTTCTTACAGCCGAAATGTTCTCTGCACTTAGTTTGAACTCGCCGCTCCTTTAATACCTGTTTGTATTTTTCGTCATCTTTTGCATTCATGAGAAAGAGCTCCAGTGGAAGCTTCTCCACAATCTTCATAAAAAGCGTGCTTTTCCTGCTTGATTTTGGCCCGTATACAAACAAAATCGCATTCGGCTCTGTTTGAAGGTAGTGCTTAAGCCACGCCTTTTCCTTCTCCCTGCCCCAGAAATTCACAGCATCACCCCCCCTGTTCGGGGATCGGGTTTGTTTTCGCAAATGAAAAAATAATAGGCTTTTAAAGCCTTATTCATTATATCATCGGTGGGATCAGGGAGGGTTAGCAAAGGGAAAGAAGGCTTATTACACACGGAGTTTTTCTATGAATGCTTTTGAGTAGTCTATTATGTCGCCGGCGCCGATGAAGAGGTAAACAGTTCCCTTTTCAGGGCTCAGGTTTTTGATGAGGTCTTCTAATTTCTCGACATATTCGGCGGTTTTCCCGTGATTTTTCACGCCTTCAGCTATATCGAGTCCTGTTACTTTCAGCGATTTTTCGAATGCTCCGTATATGCTCGTAACATAGACAGTGTCTGCGAGAGAGAGAACTCTGGCGAATCTTCCGTTTTCCCTCAGGGTTCTTGAGTAGCGGTGGGGCTGGAATATAGCAACTATCTTTTCTCTGGTGAAGACTTCCTTTACGGTAGTTAGAAGGCTTTCTATTTCTTCAGGCGTGTGGGCGTAGTCGTCTATGACGAATACCCTTCTCTTTTTATCTCCGAAAGAGATGGTGAATCTTCTGTGAACTCCCTGAAAATCCTTTACCGCTTCGATTATCGCGCTTTTGTCGTATCCGATAGAGGAAAGGAGTGCGATGCTCGCGAGAGCGTTGAGACAGTTGTGAAAGCCCGGAACTGATAGCTTTACCGCGTGTATCTTTCCATCCGGATCCTGGAATCTGAATGTCTGGGAATTTCCGTTGGCCTGTCTGTCCAGAAATCTGAAGTGACCCCTCCCCACGCCGAATGTTATGTCTCCGAGATCTCCGGTCAGCTCGTCGTCTGCGAATGTCACCACAACTCCACTCACTTTTTCCACGAGGTCTATGAAACTCTTCAAATAAAGTCTCACATCTCCTTCGAAGTTTTCCAGATGATCTCCCCTGCTGTTGGTGATTATGAGATGGTCTACATTGTATTTCGAGAATACCGGGCTGCTCTCGTCAAGCTCAAAGACGACGCCTTTCTCTCCCTTTGAGTAGTTTCCATGTTCGAAGGCCGGGTGAAGTCCGCCCAGAAAACCATAAGGTTTTTCTCCGAGTTTTTTCAGGATATGAAAGATCATGGCGGTTGTCGTTGTCTTTCCATCGGTTCCGGTTACGGCTATCGAGGGGTGGAGCCTTTTTATGGTCTCTATCAGAAGGTCGTTTCGTTCTATTATCTTTTTCCCCAGATTCATCGCAGTTTTGAGTTCGGGGTTGGTCTTTGGAATGGCACGGGTTATAACGACTGTGTCCACATCAGGCGGAAGATTTGAAGAATGATGACCGATACTGACGGGTATTCCAAGTTTTTCAAGGTAAGCGGTCCTTTCGTTGGCCTCTATATTGGACCCCGTCACCCTGTGTCCTTCAAGGTGAAGGTGTATTGCGAGTGAACTCATACCGATACCGCCGATTCCTATGAAATGTGTTTTCACCCTATCTCCCCCATTATCAGCTCGTATATTTTCTTTGCAGCGTTTTCCTGCGGAAATCTCAGTGAATATCTGCAGCGGTTGATTTCTTCAAGTATGTCCCGAGGGCTGATGTTACCATCCTTTACGACCAAAGCCAAGCCAGTTTTTTCAGCTTCTAAAGCATTCGCCAGCTGGTGTGATTCTGCCGATCCCGTCCATGGAAAGAGTATGCCTTCCACCTTGTAGTGTATCATTTCTGCCACCGTGGTTGCACCCGCGCGCGCCACGACGAATTTTGCCTTTCTCCAGAGCACGGGCATGAAGTCTATGAACTGAAAAGCGAAGACATTTTCGAATCTGGAAAGTTTTCTTGCCCACATCTGGTTCCCGGTTGAATGGAAGTAGATGTTTTTTCTGTCTATTTCGTAAACTTTTTCCATTATCGAGTTTATCTGTTCACTTCCGAGGCTTCCGCCCAGAACGAGGACTATTCCGTCCGGAACATCGACTTCTCTCTTGTTAAAGAGAAGGTCTCTTATCGGATTTCCGGTGACAACGATTCTGTCCTGCACATTTTTCGGGAAAAAGCGGGTGCTCTCTTCGAAAGATGTAAATATCTTTCTTGCGTACTTAGATGCGGCTATGTTCGCTATTCCGGGTCTTGCGTTCTGCTCGTGGATGAAGAGGGGGAAGCGATTTTTGGCAGCAAGGGACAGAAGGCCGCCTGCATAACCGCCGGTGGATATCACGAAATCGGGTTTGAAGGAAGCGAGTTTTTTCCGGATTTTTTTAATCTCTTTTCTGTACTGGATGAGTTTTTTCAGGTTTTTGGGGTGGAGCAAGGGCCTCTGGAGCCCCCGAACAGTCGTGAAATGGAGGTTGAAGGACGGATGATCTCTTGGAAGGACCGTCTCGTCTATCTTGCCTCTGACGGCGAAATATAGAACTTCCACATCGTGGCGTTTCTGGAACTCTTCTATTATGGCAAGGGCTGGCAGAAGATGTCCGCCTGTTCCACCGCCCGCTGCTGCTATTCTCATGTTTTCTCCTCTCTTTCGTTGCTCAGAAATATGCTTGTGCAGAGCCCCAGTCCCATCATGAAAGCCGTGTAGGAGCTCCCGCCGTGGCTTATGAACGGAAGCGTGATGCCCGTTACGGGCAGAACCCCCACATTCACGCCGAGATTTACCATCACCTGAAGGATTATCAGGTATGTGTATCCATATATGAAGAACCTTGCGAAATCGTCTTTTACAACATCGTTCGCCAGTTTTATCAGGCCCCAGACGAGTCCCATGTAAGAGATCAGAATGACGGCTATTCCAAGGTATCCGAATTCTTCTCCTATTATCGAGAAGATGAAATCGCTCTGCGAAACGGGAACAGTGAGTTTCATCTCTCCGAGAGCGACGCCTTTTCCAAGGAGTCCGCCGGATTTTGCAGATTCCATTGCCATGATAACCTGCTCCTGCAGGTTGTTGCTAAAAAAACTCCTGAGTCTTTCAAGCTGGTAGGGTTTTACAAGACCGCCTGCGATCATACCCCAGATGGCGAGTGTGCCGCCACCTATAACTCCAAGGACATGGAGCAGCTTCGCACCAGCGGCATATGCCATTAGAATGGCTATCGCGAGGTATATTGTGGATGTGCTCAGGTCCGGTTCTAAAAATACGAGGATGGCCGGCAGAAGGGCTATCAAAATGGGTTTAAGAAGCCCTTCTTTGAATTTTCCGATTTCTTCTTTTTTGTTTTTCAGGTATTTTGCGAGAAATATGATCACCAGTATCTTCGATATCTCCGATGGTTGAATGCTCAGGGGTCCAAGCGTGATCCATCTGTGAACTTTTCCCGGGATGAGGAGAACGATTATCAGCGAAAGGATTGAGATGTAGTAATAGAGATTTGCGAGATCCTCGTGAATGGAATAGTGAAAGATCGAAAAGATAAGGAAGAAGAAAAAGCCCATGAGAAGCTTCACACTTATTTTTACAATAGCTCTCGATGGGTCTCCGGAGAGTTTCATGGAGACCGTTATTTCCGCGCTTATCATTATCATGGTGCCGAGTGCAAGAATGAGCAGAGCGAAAAGAATCCAGGCCCTCTTATCCATTTTCGAGCATCTCCACAGCCCTTACGAAATCCTGCCCTCTTTCGGCGTAATTTTTGTACATGTCAAAACTTGCCCCTCCCGGGCTCAACAATACAGTTTTTGTCTCTGTCTTCTCATACGCAATTTTAACAGCTTCTTGCATGCTTTTAGCAAAAAGTACTCTTTCATTCCACAAGGTGAGCTTTTCTTTGACCTCTTCGCCAAGAAGGATCACATAATCTGTCTTTTCCTGTACCCTTTTGATGAAATCTTTCAGATCTTTTTCTTTTATTATTCCCGAGAGTATGAGAGTAACTCTGTCGAAGTTTTCGAGGGCCGAAAGGACGGAATGGGTGTTCGTGGCTTTTGAGTCGTCTATGAACTTTACTCCCCCGACGATTTTCACGAGTTCCATCCTGTGCCGCAGGGGCCTGAAGTCTTCAAGGGCGGCGTAGATTTCTCCTTCGGGCACGCCGAGAATTTCAAAGACTTTCAGAAGAGCTGCAGTATTGTAGATGTTTTGGCGCATTTTCAGCCTCTCTGGAAGAAGCTTCTCTTTAACATCTTCTGGATTGAACACAGTGCCGGTTTTCAGTTTATCTTTGATATCCTGGGGACAAACGAGAACTTTTGAAAAGGTGGCAATTTTGCTCTTAGACTCAAAGTAATGCTGAAGGGTTTTGTGCCAGTCAAGGTGATCGGGTGCGAAGTTGAGAAATACTCCTATGTCTATCGGGATTTTTCTGGCCCAGAATAGTTGGAAGCTGCTCAGTTCAAGGACAATGAAGTCAACTTTGCGGCTGTTTGTGAATATTGGGTTTTCGTTGTTTCCACCGCAAAAGCAGGTGTTTCCAAGTTTTTTCAGGACGTGGCAGATCATGTTGGTCAGTGTGGATTTTCCGTTTGTTCCGGTGACGCCTATGATTCCCTTTCTGGCAGCATCTGGCATCTGATCGAAGAAAAAGCCAACATCGACCTCACGGGGCTTTGAAAAAGAGATTATCATCTGACCCACTTCTGAAAACGGGCTTACCCCCGGACTGACTATGATTATGTCAGAATCAAGGAGCCGTTCTGAGTGGTTTTCTTCGAACTCGGCATTTGCGCTCTTGAGCAGATTGATCTCTTCTTCACTGAAAGGTCTTTTTTCGCTTACGAAAAATTCGTGTTTGCCTTTCAAAGCTGAAAGCAATGCTTTGTTGCTCTTTCCAAAGCCAACGAGGGATATCTTCAAAGCGACCACCCCACGGCAACGATTGCCGCAAGGAGATTTATGGCCGCAAAGACCATGACTATTTTGCTCTCCGGCCAGCCGGAGAGTTCGAAGTGATGGTGGATCGGCGCCATTTTGAATACCCGCTTTCTTCTCGTTTTGTACGATGCAACCTGAATGATGACGCTCAGGGTCTCCACGACGAATATGAAACCGAACATAAGGAGCGGGATCTCAAGACCGTGAACAATGGAGAAGGCAGCTATGTACCCGCCGAGGGCGAGCGAGCCGGTATCTCCCATGAAGACAGAAGCCGGCTTTGAGTTGTAAAGGAGAAATGCCAGAATAGCGGCTATCATCACGAGTGCGGACTTTTCGGGATTTCCCTTTAAGGCAGTATAGATGTACATTGGAAGGAGTGTCGTTGTGAAGGTCCAGCCGGCAAGACCGTCAAGGCCGTCGGTTATGTTCACAGCGTTCACAGTCGACACGATAACGAGCGCCGCGAACAGCCCGTACCATTTCCCCATGTCAATTTCTGCGAGATGGGGAAAGGAAAGAACGGTTTTGCTTGAGAGCGTGTATGAAAGCGTTATCGCTGCCAGGCTTTGAAGTGCGAATTTCCAGCGTGCCTTCATTCCGTAGGCGTCTTTTAAGATGAAGCTTGAAAGATCATCTAAAAGCCCGATTAGAAAGAAAGCTGCCGTTGACCAGATTATGAGCGGGTGGGCTTTGAGAAAAATCATAGATAGGGTAGCAACTGGTATGAAGACAAGGCCGCCCATTGTCGGAGTTCCTTCTTTGTAGCCGTGAAGATCCG
The DNA here is from genome assembly GCA_026993805.1 of Thermotogaceae bacterium. Taxonomy (GTDB): domain Bacteria; phylum Thermotogota; class Thermotogae; order Thermotogales; family Thermotogaceae; genus JALWSA01. The sequence continues at coordinate 9,965 of JALWSA010000045.1, forward strand.
GGCCGTCTTTTTTTATCATCTGGCCCAGTCCCCTTGATCTTGCTATCGATATATGGAGTTTTAGCAAAAGAGCTGTTGCGAAAAATACCGAAAGTATATAAGCTGCATTCACCATCCCAGAATCCTCCTGAAGGCATGGAGTACCCTTTCCATTCTAACGCCCCTTGATGCTTTGAAGAGAATGATATCACCGCTGTCTGCGAACTTCACGAGCTTTTTTGCAAGTTTTGAAGGATCCTCGCTTCTTTCTATCACATTGGATGGATTTATGTACTGAGAGCCTTCAAAACCGTCCAGGACGAAAACGCCGTCGAGCCGCTCGAGAGCTCTTGAGAGTTTTTCGTGGGTGTCCTTTGAAAATTCTCCCTGCTCCAGTATCGGTCCTACTGCCGCTATGCGTCTTCTGGCGGGAAGCTTTTCCATAGCCTGAATAGCCGCTTCGAAGGCCTGAAGGCTTGCGTTGTATGTGTCGTCAATGACCACTATTTCGCCCAAAATATGCGTTTTGAATCTTCCTTCCATGAATTCCATTCCCTGAAGCTTTAAGGGATTGAATTCCATATCGAGGGCCTGAAGAGTTGCCATAGCCGCCGCAAGATCTAAAAGATGTCCCCTGTGCCAGATCGAAGGGAGCTTTAAAAGGACCTCTCCCTGCGGCGTTTCGTAAATTGCAACGGTTTTGAAGCTTTCGTATTTCCAATCTTTCAGCCTTATATCCCCTTTCTGCATTCCAAAGCCAATCTTTGGTTTCTCTTTAAGGTACTCTTCCATTCTTTCATCGTCTGCGTTGTAGACGGCTATGTCGGCAGAGTCGAACATCTCCATTTTCCCATAGAAGAGCTCCTGCTGGGATCCCACTTTTCCGATGTGCTGTCTTCCCACATTCAAGACAACGCCGATCTTGGGTGGAAAGTAATGGCAGAGCCTTTTTATATCTCCTCTTTTGTCCATTCCCATTTCCAGCACAGCGATCTTTTCTCCGTTGTATTCGTTCAGGATCGATAGGGGAAGCCCGATCTCGGTGTTCATATTGCCGGGGTTTGCGAAGCAGCCGGGAATGAGCCTTTTTAAAAGCTGTTTCGTAAAAGTCTTTCCGGAGGAGCCGGTGACTCCCACTATCACATCGGCGGAAAGCTTCATGGAAGCGCTTTTAAGCAAAAATTCAACGGTGTTTTCGACGACGATTTCATTTTCGAGTCCGAGACTCCTTTCTACGACCGCGGCCTTTGCTCCTTTTTTTAGAGCTTCCTTTGCGAAATCGTGCCCGTCATGGTGCTCACCATTTATGGCGACGAATATGCATCCATGAGTGACGGCTCTTGAGTCTATACAGAATTTCTCGTTCAGGAGCTCTTTTAGCCAGGCTTCTTTCATCTCTTTCTCCCAGCCTTTTTTCTCACTATTTCCCTTACCACATCCGCGTCCTTGAACGGAACTTCCAGATCGGGGCCGAAGACCTGAAGGTCTTCATGACCGCGCCCGGCTATTATAACTATGTCTCTTTTCCCAGCGAGCGTGAGCGCGGTTTCTATCGCGTTCCTTCTGTTTTCCAGTATAAGAGGAGATTTGTTTGGCGGGATTCCTTCGACGATATCGTTGATTATCTCCTGAGGATCTTCGCCCCTTGGATCGTCGTTGGTGACTATTGCCACATCCGCCAATTCGGATACCACTTCTCCCATGAGCTTTCTCTTTCCCTTATCCGCCCTCCCGCCGGCTCCGAATACGATTATTACCCTACCCTTCTCTGGAAGGAGTTTTCTTGATGTAAGGAGCACCTTTTTGAGCGCGTCGGGTGAATGGGCGAAATCTACGAAGACTTTGAGCCCTGCTTTTTCCGCTTCTTTTATCTTCTGCATCCTCCCTTCAACTCCCGGGAAGGTTTTCAGTTTTTCTATTATCTCGTCTATGTCAAAGCCCAGTTCATAAAGCATGGCTATGACGATCGTGGCGTTCTGTGCGTTGAATTCTCCTATTATCGGAAGGGAGACTTCTTTCTTTCCAAAAGGACCTTCGAGAGTGAATTTGGTTCCGGAAAGGCTGACTTCGACATCTTTTATCCTGTAAGCGCCTTTCTCGCCTAAGAAGACCTTTCTGAATCTTCTGCTTTTGAACTCTTCGAAGAATTCTTCGTTTATGACGGCAATGCCGTCTTCTTTGAGCATGTCGAAGATCATGAATTTTGCTTTTTTGTAATCTTCGAAGTCTTTGTGAAAGTCAAGGTGGTCGCGTGTTATGTTGGTCAATGCCGCAGCATCGAGTTTTATGGAGTAGACTCTCTTTTGTGCAAGAGCGTGGGAGGATATCTCCAGTACGAAGTACTTTCCACCCTTATCAAGAGTCTCTTTCATCGCCCTTGCGATGTAGAGAGCACCGGGTGTGGTGTTTTCTGTCTTTTCTCTTCTTCCGGCTATGTCGTTGTAGACTGTGCCGATCATAGAGCCGAGCATATCCATTTCCCCGAGAATGTGATGGAGCATGTGGGCTACAGTGGTCTTCCCGTTCGTTCCCGTGACGCCGAATGTCAGAAGTTTTTCGTAAGGGTGAGAATAAAACTCAAAAGCGAGGATGGCTTCTGCCATTCTCGTGTCAGATACCACCGCCACGGGAACGTTTACATTCTCGACCATTCTCTCGCAGATGAGAGCTCTTGCGCCTTTTTCGACAACTTCGTGCGCGACATCGTGGGAGTCGAAGAACTCACCTTTTCTGCATATGAAAACATCACCATCTTTGACGCTCGATGAGTGAACTTCCACATCTTCTATATCGGGATCGCCCTTCGTCTTCCAGACGACCAGTATATCTGATAGCAATTTGAGAATCCGGGAAAACTTCAAAAACATCACCTCATCTCGGGATTTTATCATAACTTTTTGACATCGACTCTCACACCGTTGAACACGGATGCGTTTCCGAAATTTTCCTGCACCTCATCTCCGATAACATCGTTTATGGTGAAGCCTTCAAGCTCTTTCCACATTCCTTTATAGGCCATGACTATACCCTCTGGAAGGGAGCTATCTTCTCTTACCTTTATCTTCACGCTTCCGCCGGGCCCTTCCAAAACAACTGTTTCCCCACTCTTTATTCCCCTTTCCTTCATATCTTTCGGGTTCATGTGGAGAAAGGGATCTTTTTTTATACTCAGGTTGTAGTACTGGCTCGTTATCGTCAGGTTGTATGTGGGAGTTATAAGGATCAAGCCATCATGTTCACCCGGCACTATCTTTTCAAGAAGTTCTGGCCCTGATCTTTCACCTTTTCCAAAAATTTCAATCTTTTCCGATCCTGTCATGATGGGGGTTTCGAGCTTCTTTCCCTTTATTATCTTCTTTTCCCAGAGCTCATCGGGGTTTATGTTTGAATCCCTGAGGACTCTCTCTATTACGCTTTCTTCGCTCTCGTAGAGCATGGGCTCGGGAAGATTGAGATTTTCTGCAAGAAGAGACGCGAGCTCTTTGTTGCTCACTCCCCATTTTTTCTTTAGCGGCTCGTTAAGGATTATGTAGGTGTGATAGTATGAGTCGGCTATATCGAGCCTTTCGAAGAATGTGTTGCTCGGGAAAACGACATCCGCGAGTTTTACGGTGTCAGTGGGGAATATGTCGTGAACGATAAGAAAAGCTTCTTTTAAAGCTTGGCGCACTTTCCTTGTGTTTTGGGAAGAAACCGCGGGGTTTGCGTTGTAAACGAATAGAGTCTTTATCTTTCCCGAGAGAACATAGTCTGCGAATTTCATCTGCGGGACAAGGTTTGGCGGATCTTTCCTTAAAAATCTTCCTTCGGCGTAGTCTTTTTTCAGGACCTTCATGTCGTAGATGAAGCCAACCTTTCTGCCCGCGAGCGCCGGAAGCAGGCTTATGAACTTTACCGCTCTGCCGCCCAACTTGCTCCTTTGAAAACCGTATCCTATGTGGATTATTCCCCTTTCTTTCCAGAAGTTTTCTGCAAATTCTATTATCTGGCTTTTTGAAAGCCCGGTTTTTTCCGACAGTCTTTCATCCAGAGACTTCAGGAAGGCGTCAAACTGCTCGAAATCTTTTATGTACTTTTGTGCGAAATCTCTGTCGTACCAATCGTTTTCTATCATGTACTTTGCAACGAAAAGTGCGAATATGGCGTCAGAGCCTGGTTTTATGATGAATTTCTTATTGCTTTGCTTGGTGGTTGGCGTTTCCCTCACATCCACAGTCCAGATCTTTACTCCCTTTCTTTTCATGTACATAAAGCCGTGAAGGTTGGTCCAGACGGGGTTCATGCCCCAGTAAACTAAAAGCGTCCCATCTGGAACTTCATCAGGTGAGAGCCCAACGGCTGTTCCGTAGACCTGTTTTAGTGCTTCCTGACCGGCTCTGTCGCATATGGCGTGGTCGAGTGTGGAAGCTCCGATGTAGTGCATGAGCCTTAACGGAAAGTGGTAATTCACAACTCCCCTGTCTCCCGCATACTGATACGCGAGAATCTCATGGGGTTTTCCAGAATCGACGTGCATTTTAAATCTTTCAGCAGCAACTTTTAGAGCTTCTTTCCACGATGTTTCAACCAGGACCCCGGATTTTCTGACAAGTGGTTTTTGTAGTCTTTTTTCGCTCTCATACCATTCTGCCATTTTGTAGCCTTTGGGGCACAAGAAACCCGCTGTGATTTCGCTGAGTGTGCTCCCCTTCAGTTTGAGAGAGCCGTTTTCAAAGCTGGCTTCTATCGCACATGTGTCGTAGCAATCCCGCATGCAGGCGTT
>JALWSA010000046.1 GCA_026993805.1 Thermotogaceae bacterium
GATAAGGAAGCTATATATGAAAAAGAGAAAAGCCTTTTTGAAATAAAAACCGGGAGCTGAGCTCCCGGTTCATTTTGCGTATGCAACGCTCCTTCTTTCTCTTATAACCACGACTTTCAGCACCCCAGGGTATTCCAGCTCTTCTTCTATTTTTTTGGCTATCTCGTATGCGAGAAGGTCAGCCTCTGCATCGTCTATTTTGTCTGGCTGGACTATGACCCTTATTTCTCTTCCAGCCTGTATTGCGTACGCTTTCTCGACATTCTTAAAGCCTGTTGCGATCTCTTCGAGTTTCATAAGCCTTCTGATGTAATTTTCAAGGGTTTCCCTTCTCGATCCGGGTCTTGCCGCAGACAGCGCGTCAGCGGCGGCTACGAGAACGGCTTCAGGTGTCGTGGGCTCTACTTCTCCATGGTGTGACATGATTATGTTGATTATGTCCTCTTTTTCTCCGTACCTTCTTGCGAGCTCTCCACCTATTATCGTGTGCGAGCCTTCGACCTCGTGATCGACGGCTTTTCCTATGTCGTGCAAGAGGCCGCCCCTCTTCGCCCTGTCCACATTTAGGCCGAGTTCTGCCGCCATCATCCCGGCGAGGTGGGCTACTTCTATTGAATGCTCAAGGACGTTTTGACCATAGCTCGTTCTGAATCTGAGTTTTCCAAGCAGCTTGATTATCTCCGGATGCAGCCCCATCACGCCTGCCCTGAACGCTGCGTCCTGTCCGGCATCTTTTATGACTTTTTCGATCTCTTTTTTCGCCTTTTCGTACATCTCTTCTATCCTTGCTGGGTGTATTCTTCCATCTGCTACAAGTCTCTCCAAAGTTAGCCTGGCTATTTCCCTTCTCAGAGGGTTGAAGGAGGAAATGACAACAACCTCGGGAGTGTCGTCTATTATTAGATCAACTCCTGTGAGCTTTTCAAAGGCTCTTATGTTTCTTCCTTCTCTTCCTATTATTCTTCCCTTCATATCGTCTGAAGGAAGAGCCACGGTGGTTATGGTAACTTCCCCGACGTATTCAGCCGCGTACCTTTGTATGGCTATCGCCATGATTCTCTTTGCTTCTTCTTCGGCTTTGTCTTCTATCTCATCTTTTATGTTCTTGTAGAGCATTGCAAGATCGTGTCTGTATTTGTCCTCGGCGTTTTTGAGAAGTACCTCCCTTGCTTCCTCTTCGGACATTCCTGCAATTCTCGTGAGTTCTTCATTTATTTTGCTTTCCTTTTCCTGTAGCTCCTTCTCCTTCTCTTCTAACTTTTTTTTGAGCTCCTCGACCATTTCCTCTTTCTTGTCTATGGTTTCTTCTCTTCGAGCTATTATCTCTTCGCGCTTGAGCAGCCTCTCTTCATAGGACTTGAGCTCTTCTTCTCTCCTTCTTCTCTCGCTTTCTGCCTCTTCCTTCATCCTGTGTATTTCTATTCGCGCTTCTTCTATCATCTTGGCTTTGACGCTCTGGGCTTCCTTTTTTGCGTTTTCAATTATCGATTCGTAGTCCTCTTTTGCCTTTTTCAATCTATTTTCAACAGCTCTTTTGGCATAAGCGTATCCTAAAAAGAAAGCTACCACGCCAATGGCTGCCACTACTGCCCACATCATCTTCATTCACCCCCGATCTATTTCAATATCCACATTGTCAAGGAGCGAAGGATCGAATCCCCGTTTGAAAAGATAATCCCTCGCTTTTCTCCGGTCTTCTTTCTTCTTCAGGACTTCTCTTAAAAATGCCTCGAGATCGAATTCTTCCATTGCCTTTTCGATCGCTTCATCTATGAGCTCTTCATCCACGCCCAGTGATTTCAGCTTCGCTTTGATTATCCATGGCCCGTGTTTGTAAACGCTCAGCTCATCTTTGGCAAACATCAGCGCGAATCGCGCGTCATCTACGATTCCCTTTTCTTTTAGCTTTTTCATCACTTCTTCCACAACATCTTCAGAGTATCTTTCAAGGAGCCGCTGTCTCAGCTCTTTTTCAGACCTTAACCTGTATCTCAAAAGTCTCGATACATACTTGTATGGGTCTTCAGGCTTTCTTTGCTTTTTCCTCGACTGGTAAGCCATATTTTTTCCTTATCTTCCTCTCTATCTCCTTAGCAACCTCTGGATGCTGTTCAAGGTAGCTGACCGCGTTAAGCTTTCCTTGACCCAGTGAGTGCTCTTTTCCGGAATCGTCAACATAAGAGAACCAGCTTCCCTTCTTACTTATTATTCCTTCACTCACGCCCATGTTGAATATCTCGTTTTCCCTGACGATGCCTTTTCCGAAGATTATGTCGAAATGCGCCACCTTGAAAGGAGGAGCAACCTTGTTCTTTACGACTTTCGCCTGCACTTCATATCCTATGATGTCTTTTCCTGTCTTTATCTGATCTCTCTTTCTGACATCTATTCTCATCGTTGCGTAGAATTTAAGAGCTACTCCTCCCGTCGTGGTCTCGGGGTTTCCGTACATCACGCCTATCTTCATTCTCGTCTGGTTGATGAATATCACCACTGTTCTGGATTTGTTCACGCTTCCAGCGAGTTTTCTGAGAGCTTGGGACATAAGCCTTGCCTGGAGTCCCACCTGCATCTCGCCCATGGCACCTTCGAACTCGGCCTTTGGAACGAGGGCGGCAACCGAATCGACCACTATCACGTCGATGGCTCCGGATCTCACGAGTTCGTCCACGATGTCGAGAGCCTGTTCCCCATAATCGGGCTGAGAGATTATGAGATTCGACACATCGACGCCAAGGGATTGGGCGTAATACGGATCAAGGGCGTGCTCTGAGTCAACGAAAGCAGCAATTCCGCCGAGCTTCTGGGCTTCTGCAATGGCATGGAGCGCGAGGGTCGTCTTACCACTCGATTCCGGCCCGTATATCTCGATTATCCTTCCCCTAGGGTAACCTCCGACTCCTGTTGCTATGTCCAGAGCAAGAGACCCCGTGGGGATTACCTCGACCTTCTGCACCGCTTTCGAATCACCAAGAACCATTATGGTGCCTTTTCCAAAGGAATCCTCGATTTTTTTGAGGGTTTTCTCAAGGATATCCTTTTTGTCCGGCTTCTTTTCAGCCATTCTTAATCAACCCCCTCTCGAAGTCGCATTTGTAGACCCACTTGTAAATGGGCCCTTCGGGTGTCAGTGTTGAGGAGTAAATCGTGAAGGTGGAGACCGAAACCAATATAGGCTCCACCGTTATGTCCGATATGAGTTTTTCCCACATATCAGGAGACTGTTTCACCCTCGCTATCGTTATGTGTGGAACGAACCTCTCGTCCGGTTCCTTCAGGAATCCGTGTTTTACGAGTTCTGCTTTGAGTTCGTCGTAGAGTTTTACCAGGGCCGGAGTCTTCTCAACGCTCATCCATATCACTCTCGGGAGTCTTCCCTTTCTGAAAAAATTGACCCCCTTCACCGAAAAGGAGAAGCTCGGAAAACCCCTGACCCTCTCGCAAAGGTGCTTTGCCATCTCATCCACTTGGGACTCTTCCATCTCTCCCAAGAAAAACAGAGTTAGATGGACGTTCTCGGGCTTTACCCAGTTAGCCCTGAATCCCCTCCTCATGAGTTTTTCCACGATCTCCTCAGAGGCCTTTCTTACTTCGTCGTTCACATCGATCGCTATGAATGTTCTCATATTCCTTCCTCCCTTCATGTGGAAAAGACCTTTTTGTTTTGGAGAACGTACACCATGCCTGAGAAGATCGTGGCGAGGAAAACGGCCCATATGAGAATGTCATTCAAAAGCGGC
>JALWSA010000047.1 GCA_026993805.1 Thermotogaceae bacterium
GAATCCGATGGGCGATGAGCCCGTGTGGGTTCGAGTCCCACCTCTCGCACCAGGAAGGCGGGCATAGCTCAGCGGTAGAGCGCCTGCTTGCCAAGCAGGAGGTCGCGGGTTCGAATCCCGTTGCCCGCTCCATCAGGCGGCCGGAAGTGGCCGCCTTTTTTGATGTCGGAGAGTATTTGTGATATATTTCACCAGTGAAAAATCCGGGGCTAAAAAGATCTTTGGAAAATTTTTCTTTGGAGAGTTTGTGATGCTATACTCCACGGATGGAGTGCCCCGGAAATTATTGAAAAAAAGGAGGTAGGGTGATGGAAGAAAGGCAGTTAGCAAAACTTGAACCTATTGGACCGCTCTATGAAATGGCTCAACACCAGTTCTTAAAGGCAGCAGAGCTCATAGGGCTCGAGGAAAACATAAAGAGATTCCTTCTTTGGCCCCAGAGGATCCTCACGGTCCACTTCCCTGTGATGATGGACGATGGCGAGGTTCACGTCTTTGTGGGTTACAGGGTCCAGCACAGCACCGCAAGAGGCCCGGCGAAGGGTGGAATAAGGTATCACCCCAATGTAAACCTGGATGAAGTAGCATCTCTTGCCTTTTGGATGACCTGGAAATGTGCTGTGATGAATCTACCTTTCGGTGGAGGTAAGGGTGGCGTAAAGGTAGATCCTAAAAAGCTTTCCGAAAGAGAGCTTGAAAGGCTTTCGAGGAGATTCTTCTCCGAGATCCAGATAATGATAGGCCCCAACAGAGATATTCCCGCTCCCGATGTGAACACAAACTCCCAGATTATGGCTTGGTTCATGGATACTTACAGCATGAACGTCGGGGCGACAAGCCTCGGGGTAGTCACCGGGAAGCCGGTGGATCTTGGAGGTTCTGAAGGTAGAAACGAAGCTACCGGTAGGGGAGTCGCGATAGTTGCAAACGAAGCATGTGATGTCCTTGGTATGGACATCAAGGGCGCAACGGTGGCAGTTCAGGGATTTGGAAATGTCGGTTCCTTCGCCGCAAAGATAATTTCTGAAGAGTACGGGGCAAAAGTCGTTGCCGTGTCTGATATAAGCGGTGGAATATATAATCCCGAAGGTCTGGACATAGAAGATCTCATCAGGTACAGGGACGAAAATGGAGGAATTATAAAAGGTTATCCAAAAGCACAGCCCATAACCAACGAAGAGCTTCTGACACTCGATGTTGACATTCTTATTCCAGCGGCCCTTGAAAACGCTATAAACGCGGAAATAGCGAAAGACGTTAAGGCTAAGATAATAGTTGAAGGAGCTAACGGTCCTACGACGGAAGAAGCGGAAAAGATTCTCCTTGAAAAAGGTGTCTTCATAATCCCCGATATCTTGGCAAACGCAGGCGGCGTCACGGTTTCTTACTTCGAATGGGTTCAGGACCTGCAGAGTTTCTTCTGGGATATAGATGATATAAGGAAGAAACTCAAGAAGATGATGGTAAGAGAATTCGGGGAGGTTTATAAGACGAAGAAGAAATACGATACCGATATGAGAACTGCTGCTTATATCGTTGCTATAGAGAGAGTGGCCACGGCCGTTAGGAGAAGAGGATATTATCCGATGTGATTTGATTTGAATCTTTTCAAAGTTAGCTGATAAACCGAGGGAAAAGGGGAGGGGGGCCGTCGATATGAGGGAGATCACTCTCGATCTTGTCAGAGTGACAGAGGCTGCGGCTCTCATGGCAAGCCGCCTTCTCGGAAGGGGTAATAAAGAGGCAGCGGATCAGGCAGCGGTCGATGCAATGCGCGGAATGCTCGATTACATCGACATGAAAGGCATCGTTGTTATTGGTGAGGGAGAGAAAGACCAAGCTCCGATGCTCTACATAGGTGAAAAGGTTGGAAATTGGAAAGAGGACGCACCTGAGCTCGACATAGCTGTCGATCCAATCGATGGAACGAGGTTAGTTGCTTATGGAAGGCCAAACGCCATAAGTGTTATTGCTGCTGCCGAGCGTGGAAAGATAGCATTCCTTCCCACCTACTATTCCATGAAATTGGCTGTTGGACCGGAACTCGCAGGGAAACTTGACATCAACGCTCCCATTCGGGAGAACATCCGCGTTGCAGCGGCCATCCTTGGTAAGGACATATCTGAATTCACCGTGGTCATATTGGATAGAGACAGGCACAGGAAGATCATAGAAGAGGTCAGATCGCTTGGTGCGAGAATAAAGCTCATAAGTGACGGTGACATAGCAGGTGCTATTGCAACCGCCATGCCTGAAAGCTATGTGGATATGTACATAGGAATAGGCGGAACTCCCGAAGGAATACTGGCAGCAGCAGCTCTCAGGTCTTTGGGCGGCGAGCTCCAGATGAAGATGTGGCCAAGAGATGAGGAAGAGCGAAAGAAAGTGGAAGAGATGGGATACGAAGTTGACAAGGTCTATTACACAGAGGATCTGGTTGGAGGAGACAACGTGATATTCGCCGCAACCGGTATAACAGATGGGGAGTTCTTAAGAGGTGTGAAGTACGGGAAGCACAGAGCGATCACGGATTCCATAGTCATGAGATCTCGAACGAGAACGGTTAGAAAGATCGTGGCATATCACGATTTGAGGTACAAGACCCTTCCTTTGAAGAGTGAAGGAGAAACTACTCTTGTGAGAATTGAGATAGGTTCTGAATAGAGATAGAAGAGGAACGCGCACCCCCAGATGATTTTTTAGGTGGCCTGCGCACACGCGCAGGCTTTTTTGCATTTCTACCTTCCATATTGTAACTACATATTTACAGTTCACTTGTATTTGACATGCTGGCCATCGTTTTTGATATAATTCTCGTAACAAAGTATAAAGGGGATCAGAGAATGAAGAGATCTCCCCGGAAGATGTCCAAGCTTTGGATATTCCTCTGGGGAGATTAATTTTTTATTAAAGAAGCTTAATTTGTTTTGATTTCCCTATCATGCGATTTTCAGGTTTTGTGATAAATTTGATAACAATATAAAGGCAGATTTCGAGAATCTCTATGAGGGGAGGGGTTTTTTATGAAGAAGTGGCTTGTTTTGGTTCTATCGGTGCTGGTGGTTCTATCGTTCGCCAAGGTCAAGATCCAGTTCTGGCATGCTATGGGAGGATGGAGGATCGAGCTTCTCCAGGGCATGGCGGATGAGTTCATGAAATTGCACCCGGATATCGAGGTCGAAGTTCAGTACACTGGATCGTACAGGGATACTCTGAACAAGCTCATCGCTGCAGTGAAAGCCGGCAATCCTCCGCATGTTGTCCAGATATACGATATAGGGACACAGGTCATGATAGACGGAGAAATAGCCGTTCCAATCCAGGATCTCATAGATAAGGATCCAACATTTGACATCGGTAAATTCATGCCTCAGGTTCTGAATTACTATCGCATCAACGGAAAACTCTACTCCATGCCTTTCAATTCGTCCAACCCAATCCTCTATTACAACAAGACTCTCTTCAAGAAAGCCGGTCTCGATCCGAATCATCCACCAAGGACATTTGACGAGCTACTCGAATACGCAAAGAAACTCACGATAAAGGACAAGGACGGAAACATAGTCCAGTCAGGTATCACATGGCCACTTCACGCATGGTTCTTTGAACAGTTCATGGCTGTACAGAACGCACCGCTCGTTGATAACAACAACGGAAGGACGGGAAGACCAACCAAAGCGATCTTTAACAGTGAGGCTGGAAGGAGATTCTTCAAACTCTGGTATGAGCTCTCCAAGAATGGTTGGATGATCAACACCAAGAAGGAAGACTGGACCGGTGCCAGACAGCTCTTTGGATCTCAGAAAGTTGCAATGCTGATAAGCTCCACATCCGATGTCGCTCTCATGGAAAAGCTGGCCAAGGAGAACGGATTCGAGCTCGGAACGGCTTTCCTCCCAAGGCCGAAAGAGGCCAAGAGTGGAGGAGTCGTTATAGGTGGAGGCAGTCTCTGGATAATTGGAGGACATCCGAAGAAGGAAATCGATGCAGCGTGGGAATTCGTCAAATTCATGGCCTCTCCGCAGCTCCAGATAAAGTGGCATGAGGGCACAGGTTACTTCCCGATAAGAAAAGACGCCGTTGAGATGCTGATGAATCAGGGTTACTACGCCGAACACCCGAACCACTTGACGGCACTTCTCCAGCTTCTCCTTTCGGTCCAGAATCCCAACACAAACGGAGCCATTATAGGTGCATTCCCAGAGGTCAGGGATATAATTGAAACGGCAGTTGAAAAGATGCTCAACGGTGAAATGAGCCCAGAGGACGCACTTGCCTGGGCTGAGAAAGAAGCCACTAAGGCTATAAAGGAATACAACGAGCTCTACGGATATTGATAGGAAAGGAAGATCAAACAAGGGAGAGGGACGAGCTCCCTCTCCCTTTTAAATGGGGTGAGAGAAGGTGCACAGAAAGATTTTTCCATATCTTCTCCTTATCCCTACGTTTTTAATCGTTATCACTTTCATATACTGGCCGGCAGCTTATTCCTTTAAGCTGAGCTTTTATCGTTTGTCGCCGTTTGGAAATAGGATGATATTCGTAGGTTTGAGGAATTTTGATAGGCTCTTTCACAGCGAGGAGTACATCAGAGCCATAAAGACGACCGTGATATACGTAGGTGCCAGTGTTATTTTGACGATATTTTTGTCGTTTTTCATCGCTTTGCTCCTTAATATGAAAGTACCAGGAACGCCGATTTACAAAGCTCTCATATTTATTCCCTATGCCATATCACCCGCCATTGCTGGAACTCTGTGGTCTTTCCTTTTGAACCCCGTTGTAGGGCATGTGAACTATTTCTTCTCGAAATTTTTCGGAATAAGCGTTGATTGGATAACCGCGAAACCGTATGCTCTTTACGCCATCATCTTTGCTTCTGTTTGGAAAGTAATGCCCTTCGATATAATCTTTTACCTTGCGGGTCTTCAGGATATACCGGACGACATAATAGAAGCCACCACAATAGACGGAGCTTCCGCTTGGAAAAGGATATGGAAGATAATCTTTCCTCTTTTGTCTCCAATAACCTTTTACCTCGTCATAATGAACATCATCTCTTTCATGTTCTCGTCCTTCGCGATAATCGACGTCATGACGAGGGGAGGACCGGGAGATTACACGACTACAATGATATACAGGCTGTTCCTGGATGCATTCGCATTCCAGAAAACGGGAATAGCTTCTGCAGAAAGCGTTGTCCTATTCTTGGTGATGATCGTGGTTACCTTTATTTACTTCTATTTTGGGGAGAAGAGAGTCCACTACCAGTGAGGTGAAAGCTTTGAGGAAGTCCACGAGGAAGCTGTTAAACACGACTCTTGCGGAAATAGCTCTAATCGCGATCACTCTGGTGGTCTCTATGCCTCTCTTCCTGGCGATATCCATAAGCCTTCAATCGCCAGAGGAGGTTTTTTCCTATCCTCCCAAGATATTCCCCAAAGGTTTGTACTTCAAAAACTACCTCGATGCGTTTAAGCTGGTGCCTTTAACTCGCCTCATTCTCAACAGTTTGATCATGGCCGGTGCGATAACAGCCGGTAAGCTCTTTACGGGAATCCTTTCCGGATACGCTTATGCTAACTTCAGGTTCAGAGGGAAAAACGTTTCGTTCTTTGCGCTTTTTGCCACTCTGTTCTTACCAGCTGAGACCGTGATGATAGTTCCTCTTTTTCTAATAATGAAGAAATTCGGGTGGGTGAATACATACTGGGCTCTAACAATTCCTTTCATGGCCAGTGCCACAAACACATTTCTATTCCGTCAGCATTTCTTGTCGATACCTAAAGAGTTAGAAGATGCCGCCAGAATAGATGGAGCCACGCCGCTCCAGTATTTAACAAGAGTCCTGTTGCCTCTTTCCAAAGCCATGATAGGTGGTGCAGCCATAATAAACTTCGTTTATGCTTGGAATATGTACCTTTGGCCGCTCGTTGTCATAATGCAAGACGAGATGAAGACCGTTCAAATAGGAGTGAAAATGCTAATAGACGCTGAATCGGCGAACAACTGGGGAGTGATAATGGCTGGAACCATTGTTGTTCTCATTCCAACCGTTATCATGTTCCTGCTTCTGCAAAATCTCTTCGTGAAAAGCCTTGTAAGAAGCGGAATGAAAGGATAATAGTCTTTTTATTTGACACATCGTGCGTATTTTCTGGTATAATTCAAGCAGGAAAGGTGAATAGAGGGGACAGAGAAATGAAGAGATCTCCCCAGGGGTGTCCAAAAGAAGCTTTGGGCACATTCTGGGGATTAAATTTTTAGTGAGGAAACTTTGAAAATCTAAGGAGGAAGTATCATGAAATATATCCTTTCTCTCGACCAGGGCACAACGAGTTCAAGGGCTATCATCTTTGACGAAAAAGGAAATGTGATTTCAAAGGTGAATAAAGAGTTCAGGCAGATCTATCCAAAACCCGGCTGGGTCGAACACGATCCTATGGAAATCTGGGAGTCCCAGCTTGAAGTTGCAAGGAAGGCCATTGAAAAGGCCGGAATAAGCGCCAAAGATATTGCAGCGATAGGAATTACCAATCAGAGGGAGACGACGATCGTTTGGGATAAAAAGACCGGCAAGCCCGTTTATAACGCCATAGTGTGGCAGTGCAGAAGGACTGCACCCATATGTGATGAACTTAAGGAAAAAGGATACGCGAATCTCATTCGTGAAAAGACCGGTCTTGTTATAGATGCGTACTTCTCTGGAACTAAGGTCAAATGGATTCTCGACAACATCGAGGGAGTCAGGGAAAAAGCAGAGAAAGGAGAAGTACTCTTTGGAACTGTAGACAGCTGGCTTATTTGGAATCTCACCGGTGGAAGAGTGCATGTTACGGATTATTCCAATGCTTCAAGAACCATGATCTTCAACATACACAAACTCGACTGGGACGACGAGATCCTCGAAATCCTGAGCATACCGAGGGAGATGCTCCCGCAGGTTATGCCGTCAAGTCATGTCTATGGCTACACGGCAAAAGAAATCTTCGGCGTTGAGATCCCGATAGCCGGTGATGCGGGAGATCAGCAAGCAGCTCTTTTCGGACAGGCTTGCTTCAAGCCCGGTATGGTCAAGAACACCTATGGAACGGGATGTTTCCTTCTCATGAACACGGGCAAAAAAGCGTACGAGTCTGAGTCAGGGCTCCTTACCACGATCGCCTGGGGTTTGGAGGGAGAGGTATACTATGCACTTGAGGGAAGCATCTTCATAGCAGGTGCTGCCGTTCAATGGCTCAGAGATGGACTAAAGATAATAAGTGATGCGGCTGAGACAGAAGAACTTGCCACGAAAGTTTCGGACAACGGCGGCGTTTTCTTCGTTCCGGCATTCGTCGGACTTGGAGCGCCTTATTGGGATATGTATGCACGAGGTCTCATCGTTGGTCTCACCAGGGGAGCCACGAGGGAGCACATTGTGAGAGCGGCTCTCGAATCCATAGCCTATCAGACGAGAGATGTCGTTGAAGTTATGGAGAAGGACAGCAACATAAAAGTTGAGAGGCTGCGCGTGGATGGAGGTGCAGTTGTAAACAATTTCCTCATGCAGTTTCAATCGGACATACTCGATGTCCCAGTGGAAAGACCGGTGGTGAACGAAACGACAGCTCTTGGAGCGGCGTATCTTGCGGGACTCGCTGTTGGATACTGGAAAGATCAGGAAGAGATATCGAGTTTGTGGCAGCTGGATAGGAGATTTGAACCTTCTATGGATAGTGAAGAAAGGAGGAGGCTTTACTTGAAATGGAGAGAAGCAGTCTCAAGAGCTCTCGGGTGGGAGAAATTGTGAAACTGTATCCCGTCATACCAGGAGTGAGGGACGAAGCAGATATCGAAGCTGCTTCGAGAGCGCCGTCGAAGCTGGTGTTCCTTTTGACAGGAACGATTTTGAATATAGAAGACAATGTGTATTTGCTCAAGAAGGCGGGTAAGGAGGTTTTCGTTCATCTGGATCTTATAAAGGGACTCTCGCCCGACAGAAGTGCTCTTGAGTATTTGAAAGAGATCGTGGATGCGGATGGTGTTATCTCAACGCATATATCTCTCTTGAAATCCGCGAAAAAGATGGGTTTGAAAGTTGTGCAGAGGCTCTTTTTGCTCGATTCTAAGGCTGTGAAGACCGGGATAGAACAGGCGAGCGATCTAAAACCTGACTTTTTGGAGGTACTTCCTGGGATAATTCCGGAATACATAGAGAAGATCTCTAAGTATTACTTTGGAAAGATAATAGCGGGAGGTTTGGTGAGAACGAAGGAACAGATCCTTGCAGCTCTGAAAGCAGGCGCAAGCGCCGTATCGACGAGTTGCAAGGATCTTTGGAAAATAGAATAATCTCTAAAGGCGAGAGAGAGGGAGAGAGAGCCATATCCCACAGAAGTGGGATATGGCTTTTTTTGTTTTAAGGAGGTGTTGAGTTTGAAAGCAGTAGTTATAGGCGCGGGAGTTTTTGGAGCTCTTGTAGCCAGGGAACTGACGAGATACGATCTTGAAGTGACTCTTATAGAGAAGAACCTCGATGTGGGATGGGGTGTTACGAAGGCCAATTCCGCCATAGTCCATGCGGGATACGACGATCCCCCGGAAACCGTCCGTGCCCGATTCTGTGCAAAAGGCAACGCCATGTATGAAGAGCTTTCCAAAGAACTGGACTTTGAGTTCAAACGAGTCGGATCTTTCGTTGTGGCCTTCAACGACGAGGAACTAAAAGAACTCGAGCGCCTTCTCAAGCAGGGCGAGAAGAACGGTGTTCCGGGTTTGAGAATATTGGAGAGAGACGAGCTTCTTTCGATGGAGCCCAGTCTCAATCCAGAGATAAAGTATGCTCTTTACGCTCCTACTGCTGGAATCACAGAACCTTGGATGGTTGCAATAGCAGCGGTGGAAAACGCCGTTAAAAATGGGTTGAAACTCGTTTTAGGAGAGAGGGTCACGGGCTTTGAGAAGGCAAACGGCAGGGTAAAGAAAGTTATCACCGATAAGAATGAATATGAAGCAGACATAGTGATCAACTGCGCGGGGCTTTATGCTGATGAGATAGCGAAAATGGCTGGAGTGGAGTATGTACCAATCCATCCAAGAAAAGGAGAATACATCTTGCTCGACAAAAAGCTTCAGGGTCTCGTGAGAAGAGTCATATTCCCTGCGCCTACCAAGATCTCGAAGGGAATACTTGTCCTTCCCACTGTAGACGGTGGCATACTGCTCGGACCGACTGCAGAAGACCTGCCACAAGATATGAAAGACAGGCCCATCACTACCAGGGAAGGCCTTGAGAAGGTTCGAAGTTTCACGAAGAGGCTCGTCCCATCTATTGATCTTTCCTTAGCTATTAAGACCTTTTCTGGTCTGAGACCCGAGAGCCCGCAAAAGGATTTCTTCATAGGTGTGAGCGAAAGCGTCAAGAACTTCGTGAATGTCATGGCGACAAGGTCCCCGGGACTGACCGCGGCTCCCGCAGTTGCGAAATACGTGGTGGAAGAGCTCATCCAAGAGAAGATGAAGCTGCAGCTCATGAAAAAAGAAAGCTTCGATCCGCATAGGGAAGGGATAAAGCGTTACGCATCCTTACCGCTCGAAGAGTGGCAAAAGGAGATAGAAAAGGATCCGCGGGCGGGGAGGATGGTTTGCTTTTGCAACGAAGTGACGGAAAAAGAAATAGTCGAGGCCATAAGAAGAGGGGCGAGAACTTTAGATGGAATCAAATTCAGAACAAGGGCGATGTTTGGAAGGTGCCAAGGTGGTTTTTGTATGGTGAAGATCATGAAGATTCTGGCGCGGGAGCTTGGAGTGGACATATGTGAAATCAGGATGAATTCGAAGGGCAGCTGGGTTGTCAATGGGAAGGTGAGAGAATGAGAGTCGATGTGATGATTATAGGAGCCGGTGCAGCTGGAATGGCTGCGGCTATCAAGGCAAAAGAGGAAGGTGCGGAGGTTCTTCTTGTCGAGCGTGACGATAGAACCGGGGGCATTTTGAATCAGTGTATCCATAACGGCTTTGGGCTTCACTATTTCAAGCAAGAACTCACGGGCCCGGAATACGCCGAAAGATTCCAAGAGAAAATGGATAAGCTTGGGATAAAAGCAGTCACTAATGCTTATGTTAAGCAGATTGGAAATAGAGAAGTGATACTCGTAACGGAAAAGGGCATTGAGAGAATAGAAGTGGGTGCTTTGGTTTATGCCGTAGGGGCAAGGGAAAGGCCATTTGGCAGCCTCATGATTCCCGGAGACAGGCCCTCTGGAATCTTCACAGCCGGTGTGGCTCAAAGATTGATAAACATTGAGAATCATCTTCCCGGGAAAAGGGCGCTGATCCTTGGCTCCGGAGACATTGGTCTCATCATGGCAAGAAGACTCGTTCTTGAGGGAATGGAAGTTGTGGGAGTCGTGGAGAGACTTCCCTATCCCGGCGGGCTTCTGAGAAATGTGGTGCAGTGCCTTGAAGATTACGATATTCCGCTGTATCTGTCCAGCACAGTCGTGGAAGTTAGGGGCAGGGAGAGGCTTGAGGAAGTCGTCGTTGCCAAGGTTGATGAGAGTTTCAACCCGATCCCGGGAACAGAGAAGGTCTTCAAGATAGATACACTCGTTGTCTCCGCTGGCCTCATACCACAGCTCAAGCTCGTAGATAGCCTTGTAAACAAGAACCCCACTTCTAAAGGAGTGGCGACATCCAACATAGGACAAACTTCGACTGATTGGATTTTCTCTGCGGGCAACTGCACCGCCGTGTTCGATCTTGTGGATTATGTGACTTACGAAGGAGAAACGGCAGGAAAATACGCTGCAAAGTTTGTGAAAGGTGAAGTAAAGGGAGGAAGGATACCTATAAAACCTGGCAAAAATGCAGCCGTGGTCCATCCTTTGTGGTACATCCCGATAGAGCCGCTCACGCTCTACATAAGGGTTAAAAGGCCGATGGAAAAGGGGCGGCTTGTTGCCGGAAAGTTCGAAAGGGTTTTCGAGGATCTTGTTCCAAGTGAAATGCTCAGGGTGAGGATTCCGGACAGATATTTGGAAGGCCTTGATGAAATAGTCGTTAGCATCGAGGAGGTGATTTGATATGACAAAAAAAATCGTGTGTGTCCAGTGCCCACTGGGATGCAAGATGAAAGTGGATCTTGACGAGAGCGGCTATATAAAAGCTATCTTTGGAAACAAATGCCCAAGGGGAGCTGAATACGCAAAAGACGAGATAAAGGATCCCAAAAGGATCGTTCCGACGAGTATAAAGGTCCTTTACGGTGAGTGTATGCTTGCTTCTGTGAAAACTGATAAGCCCATTCCTAAGCGGCTTATTCCAGAGCTGATGAAGCTTGTGAGGAAAATAGAAGTAGAAGCGCCGGTGAAATCTGGTGATGTGGTAGTGAGAGATCTTTTTGGAACGGGGGCAAACCTCGTTGTAACAAGGACAGTTAAAAGGTCTGCTAACTCCTATAGCGAAAACCGTAAAAGAAACATCTGTAAAAGCAGTGCTTAATAGGAGCATTTTATAAGCATCCCCGGCGACCCTCCCATCCCGCCGGGGTTTTTAATAATAGCCTTCCACATGTAAACTGACAAGAGGTAACGAAGAAGCAACGCAAGGGTAATGAAAGTAATGTATTGGAAGATACACCAAGCAGTGAAGTAGTAGCCAAAATTCAGATCACATAAAGCTCATTTTTGTATTCGAGCCACCTTTATAGGGTTTTGAAACATGGGTTCTCAATTTGGATTCAAAGCATTTCTTCACACTTACCTGTACGCATTGCCGCGGGGGCGTATGTCGTGGATCAGATAATCATTATTGATTCTTTCAAAAATAACCCTTAGCTCTCCAACCCTGAGTCTATACAACCCCTTGAGCTTTCCATGGAGAGGCTTCACATCGCCAGCTGGGAGATTTTCAACAGCGCGGACTACTCTCAGCTGCTGATCCTTGGAGAGACTCTTGAGGTACTTCACAGCTCTTTTTGACCACCTAATCACGGTTGAAGCCCAAGCTCCTTTTTCAACTCGTCGTGGTTTATAACGTCTTTACCTTTTCGTGCTTGCTCGACATCTTTCAGAAACTCCTCGTCCGATTCAAGTTCCAGTTGAAGCAGGATATCATCCCATTCATCGAGAAGCTTCTTTGCTGTCTCTTCATCAATCAGCCTTATTTTTTCCATCAACTTATCCTTGGCACTGAGCATTCTTCCACTCTCCCTTAAAAGATTCGGTAATTCCCCTACTCAATCAACCTTCGATATTCTTAACAATTCCTCTAAAAGCCTTTCACCCATCATATTGTACCTGACTGAAGTAGTACCCAAAACTCAGACCACTTAAAGCACTCTTTTAATTCATGTCGCTACGGGTCGCTTCCGTTCATAATATACCTCGTCTGATGTCCTATACCCTAAAGCTTGATGCTGATCCTTTCTACCGTAGCAATTCGTTAAATTCATGAAACACTCCACACTGTTACCAACATTCTCTCCGCTTCGACGAAAGAAGATAAGTTCAGGTACAATATGGGTGGCGAGGATGTGTATAAGGAACTGCTAAAAGTTTTGAGGGCAGGGTAAATTGAGGAATTAAATCATGAACCCATTAAATCATAACCCACATTGAGAGGTGTAAATCATGAGCGAAAACAAAATAGCCCCAAGCATTATAGACAATTCAAAGGGAAGAGAACTCGTTAATGTAATAAAAGATCAGCTTAAAAGGTCAAAAGAGGCAAAATTTGCCATTGGATATTTCTTCCTCTCTGGTTTCAATCTCGTAAAGGATGACTTTCCCGAAAGTATCGAGAAAAAACCGTTTCTGAAAATAGTAATGGGAAATGAAACCACATATCCGACCAAAGAAGAGTTAGTCGCAGGATATAGCTTAAGAGAGATTCTCAAGCAAAAAATGATAGAAGATCTTCAAAGTTCAGAACTTACAAAAGAACAGATAAGGCAGCTAAAGCAACTAAGAGATTTCATAGCCAGCAACATAATAGATGTAAAATTATTTGAAAATTCCCGACTACACGCAAAACTATATCTTTTTATAACAAAACCAGAGGAAAAATATGGATCCCCTGGACTTGCAGTGGTCGGATCTTCCAACTTCACCGCTGAAGGACTCACGAAAAACAAGGAGCTTAATGTATTGTTGTCTTCAAGAGAGGAAGTACTTTATCTCAATGAATGGTTTGATAGGCTTTGGGAGGAGTCCATTGAATTCAGAGAGGATCTATTAAAGGTTATTGATCTATCCGGAGTGCTCCCGAATAGTCCATATCCCAAGATTGGTAAACTTGTAGATCCACAAACCTTATTCAAATATCTCGTCTACAAATGGTTCGAATGGCGCGTCCTTAATCTATTAAAAAAGGATATTCTAATGGAATTTCAACTTGTCGGTGTATTGAACGCTGCAAATATAATGAACTCCTATCACGGCGTAATTCTGGCAGACTCTGTAGGGCTTGGAAAAAGCTTTATGGCAAGTGCAATAGTTGAAGAGTTTTTATATAAAAAACATCCAGGATGGGTTAAGGAAGGTAAAAAACCCGCAGTTTTGCTCATTTTACCACCCTCGCTGATATCTCAATGGGAGGAGCTTCTAATCAGTGATTATTACTTTCTAAGGGGATGTAAAAAGAAGCTCATTAAAGATGCAGGCAATTACAGGGTATATGAGGTATACAGCGAACACGAAGATACTTTAGTCGGCAAAATAGGTTTTCTATCCATCGGAATTTTTCAAACTATGAAAGAAGACGAATTGAGGAGATTAGCGGACGAATATGATCTTTATGTTATAGATGAAGCCCATAAATATAGGAACAAAAATACAAATAGATGGAAGAATGTGAGGAAACTTCAGAAAAAAACAGATGACTTCCCCAATAAATTTCTGCTCCTTACAGCCACTCCTCTTAACAACTCCGTAGAGGATATATTCAACCTAATAAGGCTATTTGTTGATGATACTTTCGCTCCTTTCATGATCAAAAATATCCCAATAACAGAACTGATAAAGAAATATAGAGACTTGAAAAGAGAACTCCATAAGAAAGGGGACGACAGTTTGAGGAGAGAACTCAAAGCAGTTGCAACAGAAATAAAACAGAAGATTCTCGATGAAGTTATGATCCTCAGGACGAGAAAATACATCATGCAGCAATTCAAAGATTTGAAGGTCAGTGGAAAACCTCTTGTCTTTAAAGACCCGAAACCCTATAGCTTGGATTATGAACCATTTTATACGGAAAGATACAGAAAACTCATTTCCAAAATAGGAGAGGCTTTAGAAAAAATCACATTCGAACACACTAAACTATACGGAACGAGGTATGTAGTATTTGAAGAAGACACAACCGAGGGAGAGGATGAAAAGAAGGCTTATATATATGTGGAAGTATCTGATCTTTTCAAGCTACTTTTGGGAAAAAGACTCGAAAGTAGCATATACGCTTTTGAAACCACCCTTAGAAGAATATATGAAAAAGAGAAGATATTCTACACTTTGTTCAAGGCCCGTATTAACGCTATCTTAGGTCACGATGGGCTCTTGGAGCTAATAAAAGAAGCTCTTGAAAGGGCTAAGATAGATAAAGAGCTCGAAGAAATACAGGAAGAGTACAACATCGAAGAAGAAGATCGTGAAACATGGTTTGACAGAGTTGTCAAAGTCCTTCTTGAGTACGCGGAAGAAATGAAAGAGGAAGGGAAGGACTACACCGAGATAGAACTTTTGAAATTAGGTATGAAAAGAGTTCTTGATAATTTGGAAAATGATCTAAAGGCGATGGACAATATCTTTTCAGAACTGGATAGACTAAAAGAGTCGAAAAATGGAGGTTATAAAGTCCTTGGCAAGATCCCAAAAGAACAGGAAGATATCGTTGACCTTCCCATTTACTCTTACAGCAACGATCCAAAACTCGAGGCTTTAAAGCAAATTTTGGGCAATCCCTTATTTAAATCTGAAGCCTTAAAAGACATACCATCGCTTAATGGCAAAAAAGTGATCATATTCACACAGTACAAAGACACCGCATATTATTTGTATCACAACCTTTTGCATTGGATAGAAAACGAGGCGGATCTTCACACATGGCTCAAGGATCCGGAGAGGAATAGGGTTAAAATCGGTCTTGTGACTGGAGACACTGATACCTCCGCGAAAATCAATTATCTCAAAAGGTTCGCACCTTGGGCGAATAATGGAGAGGAAGAAATTCAAAAATTCGGGGAAATAGAAATACTCATTTCCACAGATGCTTTGAGTGAAGGGGTTAACCTGCAGGATGCTGACGCTGTTATAAACTTTGATCTCCCCTGGAACCCAATGGTAATTGTCCAAAGGGTAGGGCGTGTAAATAGAATAGGAAATGAAAAAGATGTGTATGTTATAAACTACTTACCATCAAAAGAAGTGGAAATCATAGTCGGCATTTTAAAAAAACTCCAGGAGAAGATAAAAGATATCACTTTAATAGTAGGTAAGGATGTCAGAATACTAACCTCAGAAGAAGAGGTTAACATTGAAACTTTCGGAGAGAAGATAAAAGACATTTCAAAACTCTCTGTGACGGACCTTGAAGAATATGGTATTTCAGAAGATTTCAAACAATTCATACCAAAGGGAATACCTCCAGAGCAGATGGATGAGTACAAACTCTTGAACATAGTCCAATATGAACTGGGATATTCTCCACAGGATTTCGAAGATGTAATAAAAATGGATGATGGTCCTTATTACTCATTTATAGAAGGTGAAGATAAACTCATAAGCATTTACGAATTCTACCGAGGCAGACATAAGATAATGAAAAAGATAATGAGCATTTCAAAAAATGGAGATATCAAATACGAAACCCCACTTGTCTTTCTCAACCTCATAAAAAGAAGAGAAAAGAATCCATGGAAGATAGAGAACGCAATAGAGAATTTAAAGGAAATGAAAGATAAAACAGGAGAAATAGTTGAAGATCTCAAAGAGAAATACCAGCAGGAACAAAAAGGCTTCTTATATAATCTATACAATGCCCTTCTTGCTGAAAGAGAAAAGGCGAGAACTATTGAAAGGGAGTTTAAAGTAATCATGAACACGCTTCAAACAATATCGCATTACTCCTATTCTCGAGAGATCAAATCTCTTCTTCTGGAGGAAGGAATTGTTGAGGAATCAAACAGAAAAAATGTGATAATCAAAGATTTCCAGAAAACCGTCGAAACTCTTTATCAATTCTTCAAAGCTAAAGGACTCAGTGATATAGAATCCCTGAAGATACGGGTAAAGCATTTGGGGTGGTACTATGAAATCTAATGTAAAGAAAGTAATAGAAGAGAGCTTGAAAGGTTATAAAAGTAAAACGATAAGAATTTTTAATAAGGGGTATACATTATATGTAGTACCTGAACTGTGTGATGAAGACATTAATGTTTTTGAAGGTTTCTTACTTGCCGAAGTAGAAAGCAAAGAAGAACTCACAAACCTCAGGAGCAAATATCGGCCCCCGGTAAGTGGTTATACTCCAAGAATTGGTTTGATATTCTACGATGGCCATCTTCTCATAAAGGATTACAGGCGGGACAAGCATATTGTAAAGACTCTTAGAAAGATAAACAAAACATTTATCAATAAACTAAAAAAAGCCTTAACACAAGCAACCAGGGAGAATTTGGAGAAATTATTCGACAGAACCGATGTTATCGAGGAGTTTTACATCCTTTTCAAAAAATCACGAGAATATCTGCTAAGGAATGTAACCGGTATCTCAGATGAGAAAAGAAGAGAAGAATTCGTCGACAACTTCATGATGCAAATGCTTACTTTGTGGTATCTGCAGGAAAAGGGATTTTTCAACAACGACACGAAGTACTTCATAAATAAATTCAAGGAGCTAAAGCAAGAGAAACTATTTTCTAAGGAGTTCAAAAACTACTATGAATTTCTCACATACTTCTTTGATAAGATAAGCAACAACATTGGAAAGCAATACTATGAAGACGATAAAGTGGGAAAAGTTGTAGTTGTCGGACCAGCTATATTTATAAATGGAGAACGAACTGAAGCTATATCCATCCCTGATAAATGTTTCTACAAAGAAGGCTTAACGGATATTCTAATAAACACGCCTCCCAAGAAAGTAGGAGAAGAAGTTCCGCTTTTGAATCTCTTTGAAAGCAGAGACTGGACAGAGGGAGACATTGATGAGTTCGTCCTTGGAGCACTCTATGAAAAGCTGATGACCTACGATGAAAGAAAAAAGACAGGCTCATATTACACACCTGGGGAGATAACATCGTACATCTGCAAAAACACCATAGAACCGTATCTCCTGGATAGAGTTAATGAAAAATTCAACGAGAATTTTAAAACAATAGATCAGGCAGTTGAAAGCAACAGCAAAGAAGTCCTTTTATATCTCTTCGAACAGCTCAAAGAGATAAAAATTCTTGACCCAGCTGTTGGTTCAGGGCATTTTCTTGAAAGTGCTATAAATGTACTTCTCAATATCTATGAGAAAGTCTGGGAGAAAACCAGAGAGATAGGCTTAAAGAAAGGCCTCACAATTTTAGCATCTAACGAGAAGGGAGAAATTGAAGAGATTGAACTGTTGAGCATTAGCGACGAAGAGAAGTTCCGCCTCCTTGTGAAGTTCTTTATCATCCTTTCAAAGAACATCTACGGTGTGGATATAAATCCTACTGCCCTTAAGGTTGCAAGAGCAAGGCTATTTCTCACTCTGGCAAAACATTTCAAAGCGAGCAAGAAAGAGGAAAACTTCGTCAGGTTTCCAAATGTTCACTTCAATCTGAGAGAAGGCAATTCGCTTATCGGATATGTCAAACCTGGAAAAGAAAGGTCGAAAAACCTGACTCTATTCGACTTTGTAAAGGAAGAAACAACAGGCTACATCGTTGAAAAAATAAAAGTTGTCGCTGAGCTAAGGCAATATCTTGAAAAAATATTCAGAAACCTGAATATAGACAGAGATATCGTAAAAGAAATAGAAAAGCTCAATGAAATCCTTTCAAAAAAAGCAATCACCTGGAAAGATTTCGAAAAAGTCCTGAGGACGAAGGAAAAGCTCGTAAAGATTCTAATAGCATCCCTTAACTCTCAATATGCCGTGCCTTTGAATGAGCTTTTAAGGGAAATTACGGATTTATTCAATCAAAAATTGGATGAGAAATTTGCTGGAGAACATAACATCGACCTTGAAAAACTCAAAAAAACGAAGGCACTTGCATGGGAAAGGAAAATGTTCCACTGGTTCTTTGAGTTTCCTGAGGTGTTTTTGGATAGAGGCGGATTTGATGTGGTGGTAGGGAATCCACCGTATGGTAGGTTAAAGCAGTTAATTGAAGATAAGAAAGAAAAGTATTTTCTCTCTTCTATTTACGGCAACCTTTACTCACATCAGGTAGGGAACCTCAACCTCTATAAATTGTTTTTAGAAAGAACCTATAACCTACTGGGAGAGAAAGGCTATTTCTCAATGATATTTCCATCATCTTTTTTGGGAGAAAATGACTCTAGAGAGCTAAGAAAACTGTTCTTTGAAAACACGGAAGTAAAGAGGATTCTTGAATTTCCAGAAAGGACACGGGTTTTCATAGGTAACACCCAGGCAGTTTGTATCCTATTCTATAGTAAAAGAAGGGAGGAAGACTACTTAATTAAAATAAAAACAAATATAAGCCGAGAGGAAAAGATGGCTCTTTCCTCGCTCGAATTTTTAGAAATAAGGAGAAGCGAACTGAAATCACTAACTGGCGATGATTACAGAATACCTTTGTTCTACAACCCCAAAATAGAATGGGAAATTTTGAAGCACATTTCAAAATACCCACCGTTTAAGGGCACTGCTGAGATCCCGCCAGTTGGTGAGATAGGAGTAGGACATTTAGATGAAACATTTGATAGAGAATTTATGAGTGATGAGTCAGGAGATGATTTACTTATCAAAGGAATACATCTTGACAGGTATTTCGTGAATTTAGACCCCAACGGGCCTAAGCCAAGATGGATTGTAAATAAGAAAAAGTTTTTTGAAAAGAAGCCATCTGCTAAGGTTGTCGTTGATGCTATGCCTAAAATCATAGGCAAAGAAGTCCAGAATATGGCGCTTCGTCTTAGATTGAATTTTACGATATTGTATAATCCTTATGTACTTACTAACACAATAAGGTACATTTTGGTAACAAGCACCGATTTAACCTTGGAGTATATGATCGACGTACTAAATTCATCATTACTTAATTGGAGATTTAAACTATTTTCTTTGACAAACCACATTAAAAAGTATGAAATTGAATCTCTTCCTATTCCTCGAATCTCAAAAGATAAGCAAAAACCTTTTATCATTCTCGCCAAATACATGCTCTTCCTCAAGCAATATCAGAACTACTTCGCAAAGGGTGATGATCATCTCAGATACATCATTGATTACTTTGACAATCTCATAGATTGTCTTGTTTACGAACTATATCTTGGTGATGTAGTAAAGATTCCCATAAGGCAATTTGTTGAGAATAAACTTGTGGATATAGAACTTCCTGAAAATCTTCTTGAATTTCCTGAAAAAGATAGAGAAAGACCACTTAAAACTATTAAAGATGTATTTGAAAGCCTTGAGAGTGATAAGAAATTAAATGAAAACCTTTACCTAATAAAATTGCATCCATGGATTAAGGCGATATATGAATCTCTGGGGAGATAAATATGACTGCAGGAATAAAATCCCTCACTATCAAAGGATTCAAAGGCTTCGCAAATGAGATAACGATTGATTTCACGAGAAAAGCAAAAAATCTTGTTATCTATGGAGAGAACGGTTCTGGAAAGACATCTATTATGGAGGCTTTAAAGATACTTTTTGATTCTGCTTCAAATAAGATAGAGTTAGAAGAGTTTAGAAATATTTTCACGAAAAATGAGATTGAAATATCAATAAAAAGAAAGACAGGTGGAGATATATCTCTAAAAACCAGAATTGAAAAGGGAAAAAATGATAAAGGAACAGAAAAAGATGTACTGGTTACAGATCCTGATGGTTATTCACCTGATGAGAAAACCTATCTTGAAGCGTTATCCAGATCTACAAGTATACTAAGCTATAGAAGACTTATGAAAATCTATGACATGAAAACAGATGAAGATTTTTACGATTTGTTTATCAGAAAAATTATGGCTTATTATCTAATCCCACCAAAAAGAGAAAGAACTTTATTACAAGAGCTTGAGGATCTTGAAAAACTGAAAAAAGAAAGTCCGAGAGCAAGGAAAAGAATGGAAGAAAAGGAGAAATCAATAAAGGAAGAGATTAATAAAATTTTTACAGAAATAAAAGATAAATGGAATGAATACATAAAGATTTTCACCGGCGATGATATAGAAGTGGTATGTTCTATTGAAAAACTGGGAAGTTTAGATTTTAAAGTTAAGTGGAACGGAAAAGATGTCAGAAACATCCTCAACTATTTAAACGAAGGAAGACTCAATGCCATAGCACTCGGGCTTTTCCTTGCCTATTATAAAAAATTCAATGTATCACCATATAAGTTGCTTCTTCTTGACGATGTTGTTATTGGTCTTGATATGAGTTTAAGGTTGCCGCTTTTGGAAATAATTAAGGAAGATTTTGAAAAGGAGTATCAAATCATAATCACCACTTTTGATGAAAACTGGTTTAATCTGATGAAAAATTATCTTGATGATAAGGAATGGAGATTTTTTAGATTAATAATCAGAAACACAGACAATGGAAATTTGCCTTTCCTTATAGGCATCGAGAACAGTGACTATTTAAATAAAGCTGAGTACCACTGGCAGAATGGCGATTATTCTGCGGCTGCCCTTTATGTTAGGATTGAGTTTGAGAGGATAGTCACAAAATATGCCAAGGAAAGGGGATTAAGAGTTAAATTCAAAACCAATAAGATTGAGGATGTATGGAATGTTGTACAGGATAATCTCCCAAGATCCAAAATCTTATGTAGAAGAGTTAACACATATAGGTCAATATTACTAAATCCTGCTGTTCATTATGACTCTAAACCGAGGTATAAGAAAGAAGTCATATTTGCTATTGAAACCGTAAAACAGCTAAAAGAGAAAATCATGCGAGAATTAAAAAAGAAAAAGCATCGGGTAGAATAATATAAAATAATATAAAACAAGACACGAATATTACAAGCCAGGTAAATAATTTGGCTAAGAGATTGAGACAATGACACAAGGTTCCGACAAAGAGGAGAAGCATCGAAGCAGATATTATCATTCAGCTTTCTATGCAAAATAAAAATGCAAAATGAAAAGTTTTTGGATGGAGGGTTAATTATGATAAAGAAAGTAACAATTAAAAATTTCAGATCAATCAAATATCTCGAATTGGAATTAACAAAGTTTAACGCCCTTATAGGCCCAAACAGTTCGGGGAAATCAAACATTCTCGCGGCACTTAATTTGGTGGTAGGAGAAACATATCCATCAGTTAGAGCATTCAATGATCATGATTTTTACTTGTATGATAAAGCAGAAGAAATTGCAATCGAAGTTCAATTTGGTGAACCTCTTTCCTCCTATCCCAATGTTTGCGGTTTCAGATTGACCTATGATGGCAGCAGTTTAAGATACATCGCTGTTGACAAAAAAGGTAATGTCTTAACTTACAAAGATAAACATGGGAACACTAGAGAATTGAATGTTTCAAATAAAATGCGAGATGAAGTAATTATGATGTATCTTCCCTTAGACAGGCAGGCACATCAACAAATAACACCTTCGCAATGGAAGATTTATGGAAAGTTATTAAGACATATTGCATCAGAGATAGGCAATGACATAAAAAACGGATTTAAAAGTGATGTCGAAAGGGCGTTTAGCGAAAAAATATTGCCACATGTGGAAAAAATAGAAAAAAGACTTAAGAATTTTGTAAAAGAGCAAACAGGTTTAGATATAGCTCTAAAGTTATCTATAATAGATCCAACTAACA
This sequence comes from Thermotogaceae bacterium, assembly GCA_026993805.1. Classification (GTDB taxonomy): domain Bacteria; phylum Thermotogota; class Thermotogae; order Thermotogales; family Thermotogaceae; genus JALWSA01. The sequence continues at coordinate 21,979 of JALWSA010000047.1, forward strand.
TCCTTAGAGATTTGAGGCCAATATTGAAATATTCTCCTGACTTCGAAGTGGATGTTGAGTTAGAAGGAGCAGGTGTTCAGAGTGCGGTAGCCATTGCAATAGCAAGAGTCTATGCAGAAGTCATAAGACAACCATTGATTTTGGCCATAGAGGAGCCAGAACTTTATCTGCACCCTCACGGCTGCAGACATTTTTATAAGCTATTAAAATTTCTTTCTGACAAAGGCGTCCAAATAATTTATACAACTCATGAGAGAAGCTTTGTAAGGATAGAAGATTACAAGTCCATTTGCATAATTAGAAAAGAGGGAATGAGTACAAAGGCTTATAGATACAACTTTGATGTTGAGGATTTTGACTCAATAAAAGCTTCTTCTAAATTTAATGAGGAGTTGAACGAGGTTTTCTTTGCAGATAAGGTAGTTTTAGTGGAAGGACCAGATGATAAAATCGCTTGTACACTGGCATTAGAAAAATTAGGTGTTGATCTTAATAAACACAACATTACAATTGTAGGATGTGGAGGGATCAGAGAAATAAAACCTATAGCGGAAATCCTCAGAAGCTTTGGAATCGAAACTTATGTTCTCGTTGATGAAGATCCTGGAAATGCTAATACTAACAAAGAAATTCAGCGGTTAAGAGAGATACTAAGGGAGGATAGAGTACTATTGCAAAGTCCCTCATTAGAAGGTATTTTTGTTTTTGAAAAAATTAAAAATGACTATCACATAAAAAAAGCAAAAAAATTTACAAAAGAAATAGCTTTAAGGGTTCTACCGGATTGGCTCAAGAAAAACGAACCGCCAGAAGTTTATAAAGTTTTAAAAAACAAGTTGGGCTTTACTGAGTAATAATCCACCCATGATGGATACTTTTAAAAAGAGGGGGTAAATGTGCCAAACCTTGTATAGTTACTTCGCAAATTCTAAGGTTGGAAGAAATCAAACCGTGTTGCAGCATGTGAAATGGGGGTAATAGCTTTCAATAGAACAATGCTAAGAGCTCAAGGAAGATAGCGATAGTTGTAAGAACAGAAGGTTTTACCAAAAACAGCAAAGTGGCAACGAGGGAAATATAGGGGAATATTTCTCCGTTAAAGAGAGGCTTTTGAAATACCACGAGTCACCACCTGAGTCGGTTTTGGTGAATTGTGAAGTGTATGAGTTTAGGTACGATGTGAAGTTACGAAATCGCTTTAGGAAAAAACTATCCTCCATCGAGGGTCTTCGTGGGAGCTTTTGATGAGTTCGGATGTTGAAATTGATCCAAATTGCCTAACAATGCGCTCTATGACTGCCTTCTCTTTTGGGGTCAAGTATCTTGTTGCTGAAGGATCCTTCAATTTGATCTTAATCATCTCGGAATCGTCTTCTTTTAGGTCGCAGTTTACCTCCACGATTCCGGCTTCTTCAAGCAAGTCCACAAGCAGTTCATGATAATGCGGGGAAGGTCCGCGAGGCGGATGAGCGTAGGCAAGCCCAGTCAATGTTTCCACATTCTCATCGAAATATCTCGAATCCACAAACCACAGGAGTTTCATCAAACGGACTTTTGTGATGTACTTGTGTCCAAAGATCCTTTGCAATGTTTCAAGAATATAAGCGACTGTGCCGTACAGTTTTTTGGAACTTCACCCGTCCCCTGTTCAGCATCGAGAAAGCTTCCTCTAACTCTTCAAGCTTCCTCTTCACTATGGAGCGCTCGATTTTGTTTTTGATTCTTTCGTAATCGACTTTTGCCAGGTTGTCTTTTCGGTCTTCAAGCAGAGACAGGAGAAATTTCGGATCTTCTGCCTGTTCTATCAGGTTACTCACGGCTTCGCTCGGAAGTGAACCGTTCTCATACCTTGCCAGCCTTGGGCGACTGATACCCAGAATACGAGCAAACAGCTCTTGGTTCAAGCCGTATTTCTTTCTGATCTCTTTGATCTGCTCTGGCGTGACCAGTCCATGCCTTTTCGCATATATTCTATAAGCCTTCCGTAGTTTTTTATTTTCCAAATGGATGTCGGAAAGCTCAGCACCACACCTTTTACAAACCGGAACCTCAGCGGTTATCGTGATTTCATCACCGCGAACATTGTAAGTTTCCTCTCTTCGAACTATCTCGTATTCCACAAAATCATAGCAGTTCTCACAAAAGAGCTTCTCTGCAGGTTTATCAAATTTAAGCATCGTGATCACCTCTCGAATTCATGAAAAAACACCTATACACTGTGATGGTGAAGGCTTGCTAGAAAGGAAATTTATGACATCTTCAGCCGTCCAGCCTAACTTGGATAAGAACTCCTGATTCTTTTGGTGCCTTCCAACGAAGTAAACTCTCTGAGCCAATACTGCTTTTTTGAACTCCTTTATGAAGAGCTCAACCTTAGCTTGAACCCTTCTCGCTCCTTGTGTTCATAATGATACACTCAATAAGCAAAATGCAATAAAAGGTGGGGTGGTGAATATCTGCTTGTCATGTCTCTAAAATCGCCTCGCACCCTTTACAACCGCATCGCTTTTATAGTATCATTCGATCCGGCATGGCTGACCCGCATTTTGGTGGAGTTTTGGTGATTGACCTGAAAAAAGGGTGTTGGTACAATAAACACCCAGGTTTTATTTGACATGAGAAGGGAGGGAAAGGATGCCGACTATCAATCAACTTGTAAGGTTTGGCAGGAAGATGAAGAAAAAGAAGAGCAAGGCACCGGCTCTTCAGGGGCATCCTCAGAAGAGGGGAGTTTGTATAAGGGTTTCCACGATGACGCCGAAAAAGCCGAACTCGGCTTTGAGAAAGATCGCAAGGGTCAGGCTTTCGAACGGTATAGAGGTCACGGCTTACATTCCGGGAATCGGGCATAACCTTCAGGAACACTCCGTTGTTTTGGTCAGAGGCGGAAGGGTTAAGGACCTTCCTGGAGTCAGGTACAAGATCATAAGAGGAGCACTCGATGCTGCGGGTGTTGAGGGAAGAAAGCAGTCGAGATCCAAGTACGGAACTAAGAGGCCCAAGAAGTGAGGTGAGTCTGGGTGAGGAGAAGAAGGGCTGAGAAAAGGCAGGTTCCACCAGATCCAGTTTACGGTGATGTTCTCGTTTCGAAATTGATAAACAAGATCATGTGGGACGGCAAGAAGACGGTTGCCCAGAAGATAGTTTACGGGGCTTTCGATATAATAAGGGAAAAGATGGGGATGGATCCCCTCGAGGTTTATCACAAGGCTCTGGACAACGTCAGGCCAATTCTTGAGGTAAGACCGAGAAGGGTTGGTGGAGCGACTTATCAGGTTCCAATAGAGGTTCAGGAGCCGAGAAAGACTTCTTTGGCTATAAGGTGGATAGTTGCAGCTGCCAGAGCCAAGAAGGGAAGGCCAATGAAGGTTAAATTAGCCGAGGAGATAATGGCGGCTTACAACAACACCGGGGCTGCGGTTAAGAAGAGAGAAGACGTTCACAGGATGGCGGAGGCGAACCGTGCGTTTGCGCATTACAGGTGGTGATCGAATGAAGGAAGTGGCGGCACTCTATGTCCCGTTGGATAAGATAAGGAACATAGGAATAATGGCTCATATAGATGCAGGTAAGACCACGACTACCGAGCGGATTTTGTATTACACTGGTAGAAAACATACGCTCGGGAGCGTGGACGAGGGTACCGCCACGATGGATTGGATGGTACAGGAAAAGGAAAGGGGAATAACGATAACAGCCGCAGCCACTACATGCTTCTGGAGGGAGCATAGGATCAACATCATAGATACGCCCGGACACGTGGACTTCACTGCCGAGGTCGAGAGGTCCTTGAGAGTGCTCGACGGTGCTGTAGCGGTTTTCGATGCCACGGCAGGAGTTGAGCCTCAGTCCGAAACCGTTTGGAGACAGGCGGACAAGTACGGTGTTCCGAGGATTGCTTTCATGAACAAGATGGACAAAATAGGTGCGGACTTTTTCATGGCGATGAAGACGATGGTGGACAAGCTCCATGCGAATCCCGTTCCAATCCAGATTCCAATAGGAGCAGAGAAGGATTTCAAGGGTATCATAGACCTGATAAAGATGAAGGCCATCTATTGGACGAGCGAAGATGGCAGCGAGTATGTTTACGAGGACATTCCGGAAGACTTTGTGGATCTTGCTGAGGAATGGAGGGAAAACCTCGTTGCCAAACTTGGTGAAGAATTCGATGAAGTAGCAGAACTTTATCTGGAAGGTGCCGATATCTCCGAAGATATTCTTATAAAGTATTTGAGACTTGGAACGCTTCAAGGAAAGCTGGTTCCCGTTCTTGCAGGTTCTGCGAAGAACAACATAGGCATACAACCACTGCTCGATGCTATAGTGGACTTTCTTCCATCGCCGCTCGACATGCCGCCTGTTAAGGGATGGGATCCCAAAACCGGTGAGGAGGTTAGAAGGGCGCCGAGTGAGGAGGAGCCTTTTTCTGCACTGGTATTCAAAGTTCAGGTGGATCCCTACATAGGAAAGTTAACATACTTCAGGGTTTATTCTGGAAAATTGAAAAAAGGAAGCTATGTTTGGAATTCGACCAAAGGTCAAAGGGAAAGAATTTCAAGACTTGTTTTCATGCATGCTGACAAGAGAGAAGATGTCGAATATGTTAGGGCAGGGGATATAGCAGCGGCGGTTGGTCTTAAGATATCGACTACAGGTGACACACTGTGCGATGACAAGGTGCCTGTAATACTTGAGAAGATGGATTTTCCCGAGCCGGTTATATCCATAGCCGTGGAACCTCATTCGAAGGCTGACGAGGACAAGCTTGTGAAGGCTCTGAACGCTCTTGCTGAAGAAGACCCGACGTTGAGGATAACCGTTGATAAAGAGACCGGAGAGACGATACTTTCCGGGATGGGAGAACTTCACCTCGAAATAATAATCGACAGGCTCAAGAGGGAGTTCAACGTTGGAGTTAGAGTCGGAAAACCACAGGTGTCCTACAGGGAGACCATAACGGTTGCAGCTGAAGCTGAGGGTAAGTACATAAGGCAGACCGGTGGAAGAGGTCAGTACGGTCATGTCATAATGAGGTTTGAACCGATAGAGCTTGACAAGCACTTTGAGTTCGAGGACAAGACGGTTGGAGGAGTCATACCCAAAGAGTTCATACCCGCCATTGAAGCTGGAGTAAGGGAAGCCATGGAAGTCGGGATACTCGCAGGATATCCAGTGGTAGGTGTAAAGGCAATACTCCTCGATGGTTCTTACCATGAAGTGGATTCATCTGAGATGGCGTTCAAGATAGCTGCTTCGCTTGCGTTCAAGGAGGCGATGAGAAAGGCTAACCCGGTTCTTTTGGAACCAGTTATGGAGCTTGAGATAACGACTCCGGAGGAGTACATGGGTGGTATAATAGCAGACCTGAACTCGAGAAGAGCGAAGGTCGAAGGCATGGAGACGAGAGGGAATGTTAGGGTTATAAAAGCCCATGCACCACTATCTGAACTCTTTGGATACGCAACGGTTTTAAGATCTCTCAGTCAGGGGAGAGCCACTTATATCATGAGATTCTCGCACTATCAGGAGGTACCTGATAGGGTGAGGAAAAAGGTCGTTGGATATTGATAGAAATTCGGGAAAAGGAGGGTTAAAGTATGGCAAAGGAAAAGTTTGAAAGAAAGAAACCACACGTTAATGTCGGTACTATCGGGCATATAGACCATGGTAAGACCACTCTCACGGCTGCTATAACCAAGTACCTTTCTTTCAAGGGATTCGCTGATTTCATCCCATTCGAGCAGATAGACAAGGCTCCTGAAGAAAAGGCAAGGGGAATAACCATCAACATAACCCATATCGAGTACGAAACGGATAAGAGACACTATGCACACATCGACTGTCCCGGACACGCTGACTACATAAAGAACATGATCACCGGAGCCGCCCAGATGGACGGTGCTATACTCGTAGTTGCCGCAACGGACGGTCCAATGCCGCAGACGAGGGAGCACGTCCTTCTTGCAAGGCAGGTTAACGTTCCTGCTATAGTCGTTTTCTTGAACAAGACCGATATGGTCGATGATGAGGAAATGATTGAGCTTGTGGAAATGGAAGTCAGGGAGCTTCTTGATAAGTACGAATATCCCGGAGACGAGGTTCCGATAATCAAGGGTTCTGCTCTCAAGGCTCTCGAGGGTCCAGACAATCCCGACGATCCTGTTTACAAGCCCATTCAGGAGCTTCTCGATGCTCTCGATAACTACATACCCGATCCCGTCAGAGAAGTGGATAAGCCGTTCCTTATGCCGATTGAGGACGTCTTCTCCATAACCGGAAGAGGAACGGTTGTTACCGGAAGAATCGAAAGAGGAAGGATCAAACCCGGTGACGAAGTCGAGATCGTTGGTCTGACCGATGAGGTGAAGAAGACGGTCGTTACGAGCGTTGAGATGTTCAGGAAGATCCTCGACGAAGGTCTGGCCGGTGACAACGTTGGATGTCTGCTCAGAGGTATTGACAAAGACGAAGTTGAGAGAGGACAGGTCTTGGCAGCTCCCGGAAGCATCCATCCACACACCCAGTTCAAGGCTCAGGTCTACATTCTCAAGAAAGAGGAAGGTGGAAGGCACACTCCATTCACGAAAGGTTACAAGCCGCAGTTCTACATCAGAACGGCGGATGTTACTGGAGAAATCGTCGAGCTTCCTGAAGGTGTCGAAATGGTCATGCCTGGAGACAATGTCGAGCTCACCATAAAGCTCATATACCCCGTTGCTATAGACGAGGGAATGAGGTTCGCAATAAGGGAAGGCGGAAGAACCGTTGGAGCAGGAGTCGTCACGAAGATAATCGAGTGAGAGGGGCTGACTGCCCCCTCACTCCTTTAACCACAGAAGGAGGGTAGGGTATGCCTGAACAAAGGATAAGGATAAAGCTCAAGGCTTACGATCATGAACTTCTCGATGAATCCGCTCGTAAAATAGTCGAAGTTGCCAAGGCAACTAACGCGAAGGTTTCTGGTCCGATACCCCTGCCGACAGAGAGGACGCTCTACACGGTGATCAGGTCACCCATGAAGCACAAAGACTCGAGAGAGCACTTCGAAAAGAGAGTGCACAAAAGACTCATTGACATAATAAATCCATCGCCGAAGACCATAGATGAGCTCATGAAGATAAGTCTGCCGGCGGGTGTCGATGTGGAGATCAAGCTCTGATCGGAGGTGCGTGGAGATGAAAATGATAATAGGTAGAAAGATTGGAATGACGCAGATATACGACGAAGATGGAAATGCCGTTCCAGTCACAGTGATAAAGGCTGGACCTTGTGTTGTTGTGCAAAAGAGAACCCCGGAAAACGACGGATATTCCGCAGTCCAGCTTGGGTTCGAAGAGATCCCCGAAAAGAAAGTGAACAAGCCTATGCTTGGACATTTCAAAAAAGCCGGGGTCAATCCAGTGAGGATACTCAAGGAATTCAGGGTTGACAACGTTGATGAGTACGAAGTCGGACAGACCATAGATGTTTCCGTATTTCAGCCGGGAGATGTTGTCGATGTAACAGGATGGAGCAAGGGTAGGGGCTTTGCTGGAGCCATGAAAAGATGGGGCTTCAGGGGCGGTCCTAAATCCCACGGATCTAAATTTCACAGGATGCTTGGATCCGTTGGACAGCACACCGAGCCATCCAAGATTTTCAAGGGAAAGAAGATGCCAGGTAGATATGGAAATGAGAGGGTTACTATAAGGAATCTTAAAGTCGTAAAAGTGGACCCAGAGAACAATCTCATAGTGGTTAAAGGTGGTGTTCCAGGAGCGAGGGGCGGCCTCCTTCTCATAAGGAGCGCAAAGGCCCCGAAAATAAGGAAAGGGGAGGAGTAATCCATGGCTGTCGTTGATCTTCTCAATGTGAAAGGTGAAAAGGTCGGGACAATTGAGTTGAAGGATGAGGTTTTTAACATAGAACCGAACCAGGATGTTATGTGGAGATATGTTGATATGCAGCTAAATAACAGAAGAGCCGGAACAGCCTCCACCAAGACCCGTGGAGAAGTTTCGGGTGGAGGAAGGAAGCCTTGGCCGCAGAAACACCTTGGAAGGGCCAGACACGGTTCTATAAGGTCACCGATTTGGAGACACGGTGGAGTCGCCCACGGGCCAAAACCGAGGGATTGGAGCAAAAAACTGAATAAGAAGATGAAAAAGCTCGCTCTGAGGAGTGCTCTTTCGGTGAAGTTCAGAGAAGGGAAACTCCTCGTTTTGGAGGATATAACCTTTGAAGAGCCCAAGACCAGGCGGATGAGGGAAGTCCTCACCAACCTGAATCTGAAGGATGAAAAGGTTCTTTTCGTTCTCCCATGGAAGAGAGAAGAGTACATGAATGTAAGACTTTCTGGAAGGAACATTCCGAATGTAAAAGTCTTGATAGCAGATAATCCTGGCAATGGAAAAACGAATGTGGACGGGCTCAATGTTTACGACATGCTCAAGTATGAGTACTTGGTCCTGACAAAAGACACGGTAAAGAAGATAGAGGAGGTGCTCGGAGCATGAGGCAAGAGAAGCTCACACCTTATGATATAATCGTTCGTCCGATTCTAACTGAGAAAACCCACAGAATGATGAACGAGAGGAAATATGTGTTTGAAGTCAATCCTCTGGCCAACAAGGGCCAGATTAGGGAAGCTGTTGAGAAGATATTCAACGTGAAGGTTGAAAAGGTAAATGTCATGAATGTGAAGCCCAAGCCGAAGAGAAGGGGAATATACACCGGAAGAACGAGGAGATGGAAAAAAGCCATAGTGACTTTGAAAGAAGGCTATGTTATAAAAGAGCTCATGCCGGAGATATGAAGGGGTGAATGAGTATGGGATTGAAGAGATTTAAGCCAGTTACCCCAGGTAGGAGATTCATGGTAGTACCGGATTTCTCGGAGATAACTAAGAAAGAACCCGAGAAATCCCTTTTGGCTCCACTTCACAAAACGGGTGGTAGGAATCACCACGGAAGGATAACCGTTCGCCACAGGGGCGGAGGTCATAAGCGCAGGTACAGGATAATAGATTTCAAGAGAGATAAGAGGGATATACCGGCAAAGGTCATCGCCATAGAGTACGATCCAAACAGAACCGCAAGAATTGCCCTTCTTCTCTATGCTGATGGCGAAAAGAGGTACATACTCGCTCCTGCCGGTTTGAAGGTAGGAGATGTTGTCATGGCTGGAGAGAATGCCGAGATAAGGCCGGGTAACGCGCTGCCGCTCGAAAAGATTCCAGTGGGAACAATAGTTCACAATGTTGAATTCAAACCTGGAAAGGGCGGGCAGATCGCACGTTCTGCCGGTACATACTGTCAGATAATGGCGAAGGAAGGTGGCTATGCCCTTTTGAGGATGCCTTCTGGTGAGCTTAGAAAGATAAATGTAAAGTGTTATGCCACCATTGGAGCAGTGGGAAGGGAAGAGCACAAGAACGAGTCACACGGTAAAGCCGGTAGGGTCAGATGGCTTGGAAGGCGTCCACATGTCAGAGGTATAGCGATGAACCCCGTGGATCACCCGCATGGTGGAGGAGAAGGAAGAGGAAAAGGGCATCATCCGACGAGTCCTTGGGGTTGGCCCACCAAGGGATACAAGACCAGACGCGGTCGCAGATCGTCTGACAAATTCATAGTCAGACGCAGGAACGAGGTATGAAGGGGGTGAAGTTGTGGGAAGGTCGAAGAAAAAGGGACCTTATGTACATCCAAAGCTCTTGAAGAAAGTCAGAATGCTGAATGAAAAAGGAGAAAAGAAGATAATAAAGACCTGGAGCAGGGCATCGATGATAACCCCCGAGATGGTTGGTCATACCATAGCAGTTTACAATGGAATGAAGCACATTCCTGTTTACATAACCGAGAGCATGATAGGGCATAGGTTGGGAGAATTCGCTCCAACAAGGCGCTTTGGAGGACATGCGGATAAGAAAGCCAAGAAGCTTCAAATGAAGTGAGGAGGGAATCCAGATGTACAAAGTTAAACTGCCCAGAAGAGAAGATGGAAAGAGAGTAAAAAGATCGGTTTTTCATAGAATTAGAAAAGAGCAGGAGGCTGCCGCGCCGAGAATAGAGGCAAGAGCTGTTGCAAAGTACATAAGGATATCTCCGAGAAAGGCCAGAAGCGTTATCAACGCTATAAGGGGTAAGGATGTAAATGAGGCTTTCACCATTTTGATGTTCTCGCCTAAAAAGGCTGCAAGGATCATCTATAAGGTTCTTCAAAGCGCCGTTGCAAACGCTGTGAATAACTTCAACCTCAACGAGGACAGCTTGTATGTCGCAGAAGCTTATGTAAACGATGGTCCAAGGCTAAAGAGGCTTTGGCCAAGGGGTAGAGGCAGGGCCGATATAATCAAGCACAGGTATTCTCACATAACAGTTGTCGTTAGAGATAGGGAAAAAGAGAAAGAGTTAAAAGAGTCGAATAAAGAGGAGAGGTGATAGAGTGGGTCAGAAAGTTCATCCACGCGGTTTTAGACTTGGTGTGAGTGCCGAATGGCAGACGAGATGGTTTAACGAGAAAAACTACGCCGAATGGCTCTTGGAAGATGAGGAGATAAGAAAGATCATAAAGTCAAGGTACTACAGCGCGGGAGTCAGTGAGATATACATAGAAAGGCCTGATGATAATCACGTGCATGTGACCATAAAGACGGCGCGTCCTGGTGTGATCATAGGAAGAAAAGCTGCGGAGATAACCAAGCTCAGGAATGACCTGCAGGCCAGGTTCAATAGGCAGTTTGTTATAAACATCGAGGAGATAAAAACGCCCGAGACCGATGCACAACTTGTGGCTGAGAACATAGCCATGAGAATAGAAAGAAGGGCTTCTTACAAGAGAGCGATGAAAAGAGCGATTTCCGATGCCATGAGGAAAGGTGCTAAAGGGATAAAGATAATGGTCGCCGGTCGTCTCGGAGGCGCTGAAATAGCGAGAAGAGAGTGGTATCTGAGGGGAAGGCTTCCGCTCCAGACCCTCAGGGCGATCATTGACTACGGTACCGCTACCGCACAGACCAAATACGGGACTATAGGAATCAAAGTCTGGATTTACAAAGGAGACGCAGAGGTTTGAAAGGGGGAATATGCCCATGTTGATGCCAAGAAGAGTTAAATACAGGAAACAGCAGAGAGGAAGAATGAGGGGAAGAGCAAAGGGAGGATGTCAGGTCGATTACGGTGAATGGGGTTTGAAGGCCCTCGAGCCTGCATGGATCACGGCTCAACAGATAGAGGCATGCAGGATCGCAATGATGAGGGTCATGAAGAGAAGAGGAAAGATATGGATAAAGATCTTCCCCGATAAGCCATACACGAAAAAGCCAGCCGAATCCAGAATGGGTAAAGGAAAAGGTAATGTCGAAGGATGGGTTGCAGTTGTGAAACCCGGAAGGGTTATGTTCGAAATAGGTGGTGTCGATGAGGAAATAGCAAAAGAGGCGTTGAGATATGCCGCATCGAAGCTTCCAATAGCCACAAAAATAGTCGAAAGGCACCATCTCGGAGGTGAGATGGTATGAAGGCTGCCGAAATAAGACAGTACACGGATGAGGAACTCAGGAATTTGCTTGAAGAGAAAAAGAGGCAGCTAATGGAACTCAGATTTCAGCTCTCTATGGGACAGCTTGAGAACTACGCACTGATAAAGCAAACCAAGCGCGATATAGCCAGGATAAAGACCATACTCCGTGAAAGAGAGCTTGGAATAAGGAGGTAATGGATATGTCGAGAAAAAGAGTTGTAGGTGTCGTTGTGAGTGACAAGATGGACAAGACAGTTGTGGTTAAGGTTGAAAGGTTCGTTCAACATCCCAGGTTTAAGAAATACATAAGGAGATCCAAGAAATACTATGCACACGATGAGAAGAACGAGTGCAGAGTTGGAGACACCGTTGAAATAGAAGAGACAAGGCCTCTGAGCAAGCTCAAGAGATGGAGAGTCGTTCGGATTGTCAAGAGGTCAGCTCTGGCTGAGGTTCCTGAAGAAAATTTAGAAGAGGAACCAGTAGAGGAAGGGGGTAGCTGATCATGATAAGACAGGAGTCCTATTTGAATGTAGCTGATAATTCAGGAGCCAAAAAGCTCAGAGTGATAAGGGTTTTAGGTGGTTTTCATAAGACTTTTGGGACGGTTGGCGATGTCGTTGTTTGTTCTGTTAGAGACGCCGTTCCAAATTCACAGGTTAAAAAGGGTGAGGTTGTTAAAGCGGTTATAGTCAGGGTTAGAAAGGAGATCAGAAGAAAGGACGGTACATACATCAGATTCGATGATAACGCAGCCGTTCTCATAGACAAATTCAATGAGCCAAGAGGAACGAGAATATTTGGACCAGTTGCGAGGGAACTCAGGGAAAAAGGATTCATGAAAATAGTTTCCCTCGCACCAGAAGTGCTTTGAAAAGAGGTGATGAGCTGTGGCCGCGAAGATAAAGAAAGGGGACCTCGTTGAAGTTATATCCGGTAAAGATAAAGGAAAGAGAGGAAAGGTTTTGAGGGTTATACCCAAGGAGCGGAAGGTAATAGTCGAAGGAGTGAACATCGTTAAGAGACACCAACGCCCGAACCCGAGGATGAGAGAAGGAGGAATAGTCGAAAGAGAAGCTCCAATATACGCGAGCAAAGTCATGCTCGTGTGCCCGAATTGCGGACAGAGGACAAGGGTTGGATTCAAGGTTGTGGACGGAAAAAAGGTGAGATACTGCAAAAAGTGCGGAGAGATCATAGACAAATGAAGGGGGAATGAATCGTGAGGTACGAATACATCCCGCTTAAGGAAAAGTACGAGAAAGAAATAGTACCCGCTATGATGAAGGAATTCGGATACAAGAATAAGCTGCAGGTCCCTCGCGTTCATAAGATAGTGATCAACATGGGAATAGGCGAGGGTGCCAGAAACCCGGATCTCATAGAGCAGCACGCAAAGCAACTTGCTCTAATAACTGGCCAAAAGCCGCTGGTAACAAGGGCGAGGAAGAGCATTTCCAACTTCAAGATAAGAAAGGGAATGACTATAGGATTGAAAGTCACCTTAAGGGGAGCCAGAATGTACAATTTTCTCTACAAACTCATAAACATAGCGCTTCCAAAGGTGAGGGACTTCAGGGGCTTGAATCCGAATTCCTTCGATGGAAGAGGAAACTACACATTCGGTTTAACGGAGCAGTTGGTTTTTCCAGAAATAAGTCCTGACGAAGCCAGAAGGGTTCAGGGAATGGATATAACCATAGTCACAACTGCCAAGACTGACGAGGAAGCGAAGAGACTTTTGGAGCTTTTCGGAATGCCTTTCAGGAGGTGATTGTTTGTGGCTAAGAAGGCAATGGTTGAGCGCTGGAAGAAGCCGAAAAAATACAAGGTGAGAGAGTACACAAGGTGCAGAATATGCGGTAGGCCCAGGGCAGTTTATAGAGAATTCGGTCTGTGTAGAGTGTGTTTCAGAAAGCTCGCTTTAGAGGGAAAGCTCCCCGGTGTTAAGAAGGCGAGCTGGTGAAGGAGGGATAGAAATGTGGAGCGATCCCATAGCGGACATGCTAACGAGGATAAGAAACGCGAATCTCGTTTACAAGGAAGTCGTAGATATTCCAGCTTCTAAGCTTAAAAAAGCCATTCTTGAGATATTGGAAAAGGAAGGTTTCATCAAGGGGTACAAATACATAGAGGATGGAAAGCAGGGAATACTCAGGGTCTATTTGAAATACAAAGGTGACAGAAGGCACAGAGAGAGGGTCATACACGGAATAGTGAGGGTATCTCACGCCGGAAGAAGAATATATGTCGGAAAAGATGAGATTCCGAGAGTCAAGAACGGACTCGGCATCGCTATACTCACAACTTCTAAGGGAGTTCTCACCGATAAAGAGGCGAGAGAGCTGGGAGTCGGAGGAGAGGTAATAGCATACGTGTGGTAAGGAGGTGTGGGCAATGTCGAGGCTTGCCAAAAAGCCCATAAAGATACCGAGCGGGGTTGAGGTTAAGGTTGAAGGAAATGTCGTTAAGGTTAAGGGTCCAAAAGGAGAGCTCCAGCAGGAATTCCTGCCGTATGTGAAGATAGTCGTCGAGGATGGTGAAATCTGGATCAGGCCCAACGAAGAAATGGTGAGGAGAAGGGCCGATTGGAAGAAGATAAGGACGTTCCAGGGTACATACTGGTCCATCGTGAGAAATATGATAGTCGGCGTTACCGAAGGCTTTAAGAAAGAGCTTGAGATAGTCGGTATAGGTTACAGGGCTCAGCTTAGGGGGAATCAGCTCGTTATGCAGCTGGGCTACTCCCACGATGTAGTCATGGATATTCCTCCGGACATCAAGGTTGAAGTTCCTGCTCCAAATAAGGTTATTGTCTCCGGTGTTGATAAGCACAAGGTTGGTCAGTTCGCAGCTGATGTTAGAGCTTGGAGACCACCAAATGTTTACACCGGTAAGGGCATAAGGTATGTCGGAGAGGTTGTACGCCAGAAACAAGGTAAGAAGGCATGAAGGGGGTAATGCGGCATGATAAAGAGGATAGATAGAAGAGAATTGAGAAGAAGGAGGCACTTAAGGGTTAGGAAAAAGGTTTTCGGAACGCCGGAAAGGCCCAGACTTGCCGTCTTTAGATCCAACAAGCACATATACGCGCAGATAATAGACGATACAGTCGGACACACGCTTGTAGCCGCATCCACTCTCGACAGGGAGCTCAGAGATAAACTCCAGAAAACCTGGACAAAAGAGGCCGCAAGAGAAGTTGGCAAACTTATAGGAAAGAGGGCGTTGGAGAAGGGTATAAAGAAGGTTGTGTTCGATAGAGGCGGGTTCAAATATCACGGCAGGATCAAGGAACTCGCGGACGGCGCCCGCGAAGCCGGACTCGAGTTTTGAGGGAGGTGTAAATTGTGGCTGAAATCGCTCAAGAAATAAGAGAAGAATACGAAAACTTTGAGGAAAAGGTTATAGAAATCAGGAGAACCACCAAAGTTACGAAAGGTGGAAAGAACCTTTCTTTCCGTGCTGTCGTGGTTGTTGGTAACAGAAAAGGAAAGGTAGGACTTGGTATAGGAAAGGCTCGTGAAGTGCCTGATGCTATAAGGAAGGCAATAGCCGATGCCAAGAAGAATCTCATAAATGTTCCTTTGATGAACGGAACGATACCACATGAAGTAGTCGGGAGACAGGATGCTTCTAAGGTTCTGCTAAAGCCCGCTGCTCCGGGTACTGGAATCATCGCAGGAGGAACTGTCCGTGCAGTCGTCGAACTTGCAGGAATTCAGAACATACTTACCAAGTCTCTTGGTTCTAACAATGCCCTTAATCTTGCAAGGGCAACGATAAACGGTTTGAGAGATCTGCTCGATCCGAAAAAAGTATCCCAGCTCAGGGATATAAGCGTTAATGAAGTTTACAAGGGTGTTAAAAGGGAGGGATAATTGTGCCCAAGATGCTGAAAATAACCTTGGTCAAGAGTCCAATTGGGTATTCCTGGGATCAAAAGGATACCGTTAAAAGACTCGGACTTCGCAAACTCAACAAAACAGTTATTAAGCCCGATAATCCGCAGATAAGGGGAATGGTAAGGAAAGTCCGACACCTGGTTAAAGTAGAGGAGATAGAGGCTGAGGAGTGAAGGGAGGGAATCGGAAGTGAGGCTTGAAGATTTGAGACCTTCTCCGGGAGCGATGAAGGAAAAGAAGAGGAAAGGAAGGGGTCCTGGATCTGGCCTTGGAAAGACTGCTGGTAGGGGTCATAAGGGCCAAAAAGCCAGAGGGGACAGCAAAGTGGAACCCTGGTTCGAAGGTGGTCAGACGCCACTCCACAGAAGACTTCCAAAAAGAGGTTTTAAAAACTTCAACAAGAAATATTACGCTGTTGTGAATCTCAGGACTCTTGAAGAGAGATTCGAAGAGGGTGAGGTCGTAACTCCGGAAGTTCTTCTTGAAAGGGGAATAATAAAGAAGATCATGGATGGAGTAAAAGTGCTTGGAGATGGAGAACTCACAAAACCGCTGACGGTGAAAGCCCATGCTTTCAGCAAGTCTGCGAAAGAGAAAATAGAGAAAGTCGGTGGCAAAGCTGAGGTGATATGAGATGTGGCAGGCGTTCAGAAACGCCTTCAAGATACCTGAACTCAGAGACAGGATAATATTCACGTTTTTGATGCTCGCAGTTTTCCGTCTCGGAATCTACATTCCCATACCTGGCATAAACCTTCAGGCTTGGAAGGAGATGTTCCAGGGTTTTAGTGGAGGCGCTGCAGGAGGTCTTATAAGTTTTTACGACATATTCGTCGGAGGTGCCCTGAGGCGTTTTTCGATATTCGCCATGAGCGTTACTCCGTACATCAACGCCGCTATAATTTTGCAGCTTCTTTCCTCCGTTATTCCCTCTTTGAAGGAAATGCTTCGTGAAGGTGAAGAAGGAAGGAAAAAGTTCGCTTACTACACGCGGAATCTCACTGTTCTACTCGCCGCAATCCAGTCCTTCATGATGGTCTTTGCGCTTGGAAAGAGCAACCCAAGCATTATGGCTGTGAACTTTATGAGTTTTCTCATTCTCGGAACGGTCTCTTTGGTTGCGGGTACAATGTTTCTTCTCTGGATAGGTGAGCTCATAACCGAGAAGGGAATAGGAAACGGTGTGTCTGTATTGATATTCGCTGGTATAGTTGCAAGGTATCCTGGGTATTTCGGAAGTGCAATACTTGGTAATCTGAACCTGGTAGGTTGGATATTCCTCATTGGTATCTGGATTTTGACCATAATAGCCATCGTGTATGTTCAGCAAGCCGAGAGAAGGGTCCAGATACAGTACGCTCACAGGGTAAGTGGTAGAAGGGTTTACGGAGGAGCTGCAACCTACATCCCGATAAAGGTTAATCACTCTGGAGTTATACCGATAATCTTTGCAGCGGCAATCGTTTCTCTTCCGTCTGCTATAGCGAACATGACCGGAAGCGAGACTCTGCGAAATCTATTCGGTGTTCGGAGTCCGCTCTACCTTTCCATATATGCACTTTTGGTGTTCTTCTTTACGTACTTTTACAGCGTTGTCGTCTTTGATCCGCATGATATATCCGAGAACATAAGAAAATACGGGGGATACATACCTGGGCTCAGACCTGGTCCGACAACGGAGAAGTACTTCCACAACGTTCTCAGTAGGGTGACTTTCGTCGGTGCTATCTTTTTGGTTCTCATAGCGCTCCTTCCGTATTTCGTCCAGATGGTGATCAATGTTAATGTGTGGATAGGTGGAACTTCGGCACTGATCGCGGTTGGAGTTGCTCTTGATATAGCACAGCAGATGGAAGCACACCTTATGATGAGGCACTATGAGGGCTTCATAAAGAAAGGAAAACTCAGGGGGAGAAGGGCATGATAGATCTCATCTTTTTGGGACCACCTGGTGCGGGAAAGGGAACTTATGCGAAGGAATTGGTTAAGAAGCTCGGAATACCGCACATATCCACTGGAGATATGTTCCGGGAGACCGCGGCTTCTGGCACAGAGCTTGGGAACAAAATAAAGGAGATCATGGAAAGGGGAGATCTCGTTCCCGATGAGCTCGTTAACGAGATGGTGAGGCAGAGGCTCTCGAAAGAAGATTGTAAGGAGGGTTTCATTTTAGATGGGTATCCCAGAACTGTGAATCAGGCAAAGGCGCTGGATGAGATCTTGAGAGATCTTGGGCGGGAGGTTACTGCAGCAGTCTTTTTCGATGTTCCAGAGGAAGTTGTTGTTCAGCGTCTCACGAATAGAAGGATATGTCCAAAATGTGGAAGAATATACAACCTTCTGACGATGCCACCAAAAGAGGATAATCTCTGTGACGTTTGTAAAGTTCCGTTGATTCAGAGAGACGATGACAAAGAAGATGTCGTTAGGAGAAGGTACAAGGTTTACATGGAGAGCACTCTGCCGGTTGTCGATTACTACAAAGATGCCGGGAAACTTCACAAGGTAGATGGAACTCTTGGGATAGATAGAGTAGTTGAGGAGGTATTGAAGATAATAAGATGATCAGAATAAAAACACCCCAGGACATCGAAAGGATGAAGGTAGCAGGAATGGCTGTTGCGACGGTTTTGAAGGAAGCAAGGAAAGTAGTTGTTGAAGGAGCTACGGCGAAGGATGTAGAAGATCTGGCTCTTAAGATATACAGGGAGCTCGGTGTAAAACCCGCTTTCAAGGGATACGGTGGATATCCTTATGCGACATGTGTTTCTGTGAATGAAGAGGTTATCCACGGTTTTCCAAAAAAGAGCAAGGTCTTTAAAAAGGGAGATATAGTCTCGATAGACACCGGGGCCATTTACAAGGGATGCTATGGAGATGCCGCTGTTACATATGCTGTAGGGGAAGTAGACGAGCTTTCAAAAAGGCTCATGGAAGTTACCTACAATGCGCTAAAAAAAGCTCTTGATTTTATCAAGGAAGGCGTTAGAATAGGCGATGTCGGTCATGTTATCCAAACCTACGTAGAAAGCAACGGATTTAACGTGGTCAGGGATTTCGTTGGCCACGGTGTGGGTTGTGAACTGCATGAAGAACCGCAGGTTCCAAATTATGGGAAACCTGGTACTGGTTTGATGCTCAGGGAAGGAATGACTCTGGCGATAGAGCCCATGGTTACGGCAGGGACATGGAGAGTGAAGATTTTGAACGACGGTTGGACTGTGGTGACTGAAGACAGAAGTAGGTCGGCTCATTTTGAGAAGACGATACTTGTCAAGAAGGACGGGATAGAGGTATTGACTCCGTGGGAGTGAGAGGATGGGCAAAGATGATGTCATCAAAACAGAAGGAACGATACTCGAAGCATTACCAAACGCTATGTTCAGAGTTGAGCTTGATAACGGCCATGTCATACTGGCTCATATTTCCGGGAGAATGCGTAGAAACTTCATAAGGCTTGTTCCCGGAGACAGGGTCGTTGTCGAGCTCTCTATATACGATTTAACGCGCGGAAGGATCGTTTACAGGAAAAAGCCAGAAAAGAAATGAAAGGAGGAGAGATATATATGAAAGTGAGGGCTTCGGTTAAGAAGAGATGTGAGCATTGCAAGATTATCAGGAGGAAGGGCAGGGTTTACGTTGTATGTAAGGTTAATCCAAAGCACAACCAGAGGCAGGGTTGAGGGGAGGTAAGAGGGAATGGCTCGTATAGTCGGAGTTGAAATACCTAATAATAAGAAGGTTTGGGTCGGGCTCACTTATATCTACGGTATAGGAAGAACGAGGGCTTTTGAGGTTTTGAAGGGAACGGGAATCGATCCGGATAAGAGAGTTAAGGATCTGACGGAAGAGGAGATAGGTAAGATAAACAAGTTCATACAGGAGCATTACAAAGTGGAAGGAGAGCTCCGAACGGAAGTTCAGAGGAATATAAAGAGGTTGATTGATATAGGGTGTTACCGCGGCTTGAGGCACAAGCTTGGGCTTCCCGTGCGCGGCCAGAAGACCAGGTCCAACGCCAGGACCAGGAAGGGTCCGAGGCCGAAGAGGATCAAGACCAAGAAGAAAAAGAGTGAAGCCATCTGAGGAGGGATGAATTGTGCCGAAAAAAAGAAGAAGGAGTGAGAGAAAGAGGAAGAAGAAAATCACCGTAGACCACGGAATAGTCCATATAAAGAGCACCTTTAACAACACTATAGTCACCCTCACCGATGTGAACGGAAACACTCTCACTTGGGCCAGTGGTGGAACTGTGGGATTTGAAGGTACGAGGAAAGGCACACCTTATGCAGCGCAGCTCGCAGCGGATAGAGTTGCAAGAGAAGCGCTGAAAATGGGCGTAAAGAGAGTGGATATATGGGTTAAGGGACCTGGACCCGGAAGAGAGGCTGCCATAAGGACTCTTCAGGCAGCAGGCCTCGAGATAGGTCAGATCAAGGATGTTACTCCAATTCCTTTCAACGGTGTGCGGCCTAAAAAGCGAAGGAGAGTATAAGGAGGGGAAAAATATATGGCGAGATATACGGGGCCAGTTTGTAGGCTTTGCAGAAGAGAAGGCATGAAGCTCTATCTGAAAGGCGAGAGGTGTTACACCGACAAATGTGCCTTCGAGAGAAGGCCGTATCCTCCGGGACAGCACGGAAGGAGGAGGGTTAAACTCACGCAGTACGCCATTCAGCTCAGGGCTAAGCAGGCAATGAAGAGAATGTACGGAGTGCTCGAAAGGCAGTTCAGAAGGTACTTCGAAAGAGCCCAGAAGATGAAGGGAGACACGCGTGAGAACTTGGTGAGGCTCGTTGAGTCAAGGCTTGACAATGTGGTTTACAGGCTTGGGTTTGCCGTTAGCAGGAATCAGGCACGCCAGCTTGTGAATCATGGACATTTCCTCGTGAACGGCAAGAAGGTGGACATTCCCTCTTATCTCCTCAGACCAGGTGACGTCGTTGAAGTTAGGGAGAAGTCAAGATCGATCGAGCCGATTCAGAAGGCCATCGAGTTCAACAGAGGAAAGGATATAATGCCATGGCTCGAGGTCGATTACGATAATTTCAGAGGAAGCTATCTCAGATATCCGAAACTGGCTGAGGTCAGAGATCTGCCTGTTAATGTCCAGGATATAATCGAGTTCTATTCGAGGTGATAGCGTATGACGGTATTTGTAATGCCAAAAAGGCTGAGGTTAGAAGAGACGAAAGAGGGTCCCGATTATTATTACGGAAAGTTCATACTTTCGCCGCTTGAGAAGGGGTATGCCATAACGATTGGAAATACCCTCAGGAGGATTCTGCTTTCGTCCATACCCTCTCTGGCCGTTACAGCAGTTAGGTTTATAAAGCCAGAGAAATACCACGAGTATGACACCATAGATGGGGTTAAGGAAGATATACTCGAGATCGTTCTCAATCTAAAGGAAGTTCAGTTCAAGGCTACTGTTCCAATAGAGGAGAGGCAAAGACTCGTGGTTAAGAAAAAAGGCCCTGGACTTTTAAAAGCGGGTGATATTCAGACACCTGCCGGAATTGAGGTGGCAAATCCTGACTTTGTCATAGCACATCTCAACGAAGATGCCGACGTAGAATTCGAGATATATGTTGAGATGGGAAAAGGGTATGAGCCGGCGTCAGAAAGGGAAGAAAAACCGGAGATAGGTTGGATACCAGTTGACGGCGTCTTTTCTCCCGTTCTTAAAGTGAATTTTCTGCAGGAGAATGTCAGGGTCGGTAAGAGAACGGACTACGATAAACTCGTTTTGGAAGTATGGACTAAGAAGTCCATAAAGCCTGAAGAGGCCCTGAGAAAAGCGGTTGAAATAATGATAGATCACCTACAAGTGATAAAGGAAGGGCTTCCGGAAGTTGAGACTTTAAGACTCGAGACACAGGAAATTGCAGAATCTGAAGAGGTACCAGAGGAAGAAACAGGCAAGATGCTTGAGGAAGAATTGATGGATATAAAGATAGAGGATCTGGGGCTTTCCAAGAAGATCGTTAATTCTCTCAAGAGAGAGAAGATAGAAACGGTAGCCGATCTGCTTAAAAAAGGTGAGAAAGAGCTCCTCAAGATAAAACATTTCGGTCCCAAATCTCTGGAAGGCTTGAAAAAGGTTTTAAAAGAGAAGCTTGGTATAGAACTTGGAAAGGAGGGAACCTCGGATGAGGCACAGAGTTAAAAGACACAGGATTAACAGACCCAAAGATCATAGAACTGCCCTCCTGAGGAATCAGGCAAGGGAATTAATAGAGCATGGTTCTATAGTTACTACTATTTCCAAAGCGAAGGCTTTAAAGGTCTTCTTCGATAAACTCATGAGCAAGGCCGTCAAGGCTGCTTCGGCGGATGATAAGATAAAGAGCATGAATCTTAGAAGACAGATAAACAGACATCTCAATGACAAACGGCTCACAAACAAGTTCGTTGATGAGATTGCATCAAGGTATGTTGGAAGGTCTGGGGGATACACCAGGATAGTCAGAATAGGGTACAGGAGAGGCGATGGAGCGGAAATGGCAATAGTCCAGCTTGTTTCTTCGGAGACGAGCGAAGAATGAAAGTTATCGGTTGTAGCGTATAACAAGCTGAAGCCCCGGAAATCCCGGGGCTTTTTTGTTTTTAAACGTTCCAGGAGTGGTAAAATCATTACCCGTGGAGCTAAAATGAGATTCCCGAGAAGGTGATATTT
The DNA here is from genome assembly GCA_026993805.1 of Thermotogaceae bacterium. GTDB lineage: Bacteria > Thermotogota > Thermotogae > Thermotogales > Thermotogaceae > JALWSA01. Next base: position 44,068 of record JALWSA010000047.1, read on the forward strand.
TGTACGAGATCATAGCTTCAGTCGCCATATTCTTCACTGTTTACATATTCATAGTCACAGAAAGGGTTCATAGAACTGTTGCGGCAATGATTGGAGCTACAGCTCTCATGTTCATGCAGATATTCGAAAACCCCCACGAAGTCTACATAAGATATGTCGATTTCAACACGATATTTCTTCTCATAGGTATGATGCTCTTCGTTGCTTCAATGAAGACAACCGGTTTTTTTCAATATGTCGGAGTCAAAGGGTTAAAACTTTCCGGTGGAAGTCTTAAAAGGCTGTTTTTCACCCTGACTCTTTTGGTGGCAGTTATATCGGCTTTTATTGACAATGTCACAACCGTTCTCATCTTCGTTCCGATGACACTGGCAGTTGCAGATGCCGTAGGTTTCGATCCAACGCCCTTCATTTTGGGAGAGATATTCGCTTCCAACATAGGGGGAACTGCCACTCTCATAGGTGATCCTCCCAATATACTCATAGGTATGGCCGCACATCTTTCCTTCATAGACTTCATCATAAACCTGGCTCCGATATCCATAGCTATATTCGTTGTGGTTGATCTCTTTCTTTTATTCGTCTATAGAAAAGAGCTCTCTCAGGATTTTTCAAGTTTGATAAGAGAAGGCATGTTCCAGGAAATCAGAGGTCCAAAGCTCATACTCGGAGAGATTCTGCTCGGTGTGACGATCACCCTGTTTTTGTTCCAGCACAAACTCAACATTTCCGGCTCTTCGATAGCGCTTATGATGGGGTTTTTATCGGTGCTTTTCATAGAAAAGGACAAGGTTGAGGATTTCTTGAAAGAAGTTGATTGGGGAACGATTTTCTTCTTTTTAGCGCTTTTCATAATAACCGGTGCTCTCGAAGAGACAGGCGTCTTAGAAAAGATAGCACATTTCATGGTGGCGATAGCGGCAGGGAGTGCACAAAGACTTGAAGTCATATTGATTTCGTTTTCTGCGTTTCTGTCTGCCTTCGTTGACAACATTCCCTACACCGCTACGATGATACCCGTTATAGAATCTCTAAAGAATATAGACCCGCATGCTTTTTCCAACCTTCAGCCGTTCTGGTGGGCCCTTGCCTTGGGTGCCTGCCTTGGTGGGAACGGAACTCCCATAGGTGCATCTGCCAATGTCGTTGCCCTTCAGGTGCTTCGACAGTATGGAAAAGAGGTCAGTTTCAGAAAATTCGTTAGAGTGGGAATGTCGGTTGTTCTCATATCCGTCGTTATGTCTGTTTTCTACATCTTACTGAGATTCTGATCTGTGGTAATATACGCGAAATAGGAGGTGATCTGTATAAAACCTGCCACGAGAAGGAGCAGGATGAGGGAAGCGGTGTTCAAGGCCATATTCCAGATGGATTTCACAGGAGATGACCCTGAGCAGGCCATAGAACAGTTCATAGAGAGTTGGTTCGATGAGAAGCTCAGGGAAGATGCTTTCAAATATGTAAAAGGAATCAAGAGTAATTTGGAGTACATAGATAGTCTTATAAGAGAGAAGCTTGAGAATTGGGCCTTTGAGAGGCTCTCATCCGTGGACAGGAATGTTCTGAGGCTTGGAACATACGAGCTTCTCTTCGAAAGTGACATACCAATAGAGGTTACGCTCGACGAAATGATAGAGCTTGCCAAGAAATACGGAACGGAAAACAGTGGTAGGTTTGTGAACGGGGTTCTTGATAAAATAGCGAAGGAGCACGCACCGCAGGAAAAAAGGGATTTGTGAGGAGGTGATTTCACATGGGCATTCCAAGCGACATAGAAATTGCGAGACAGGCGAAGTTGAAAGAGATAATGGAGATAGCCGATGGTCTTGGGATTCCAAAGGACCGGCTTAAGCCCTATGGTTGGTACATAGCGAAGGTGGATCATACATATTATAAGGAGATCGAAAACAGAGAAGATGGAAAGCTAATACTCGTTACAGCTATAACTCCAACGCCGGCTGGTGAGGGTAAGACAACCACAAGCATAGGTTTGTCCATGGCTCTTAATAAGTTGGGTAAAAAGACCATAGTTGCACTTCGTGAACCTTCGCTCGGACCGGTCATGGGTGTTAAAGGAGGAGCGGCCGGAGGAGGTTATTCCCAGGTTCTTCCGATGGAGGATATAAACCTCCATTTCACTGGAGATATCCACGCAGTTGCCGCAGCCCACAACCTTTTGTCTGCGATGATAGATGCACATATCAAGTTTGGAAACGAGCTGAATATAGATCCAACGAGGGTCTTCTGGAAGAGAACCGTTGATATGAACGACAGAGCTTTGAGGCAGATAGTCATAGGACTTGGCGGAAGGACAAATGGAGAGCCGAGGGAAGATGGGTTCATAATAACTGCCGCTTCCGAGGTTATGGCAATTCTGTGTCTTGCAAAAGACATTCCCGATTTGAAGGAGAAGCTTGCAAGCATAGTCATAGCGAGAAAGAGAAACGGTGACATCGTGAGAGCTGGGGACCTCAAGGCACAGAACGCCATGGCTCTGGTCTTGAAAGACGCGATAAATCCAAACCTTGTTCAGACGATAGAGAACACGCCGGCATTCGTTCACGGCGGTCCTTTTGCCAACATAGCCCACGGAACGAACTCCATAATAGCCACGAAGCTTGCTCTTAAGCTTGCACCTTATGTCGTGACAGAAGCAGGTTTCGGTGCAGATCTTGGAGCCGAGAAATTCCTTGACTTCGTCTCTGTTGCAGCTGGATTCAAACCCTCTGTTGTGGTTCTGGTTGCCACGGTAAGGGCTTTGAAATACCATGGCGGCCAGAAGCTGGACGAAGTGAAGCAGGGTGTCGAAAACTTAGAAGCTCTCGAAAAGGGCCTTGAAAACCTGAAGGTACATGTTGAAAATCTCAGGAAGTTCAAGATACCGGTTGTGGTAGCTCTTAACAGATTTGCAACGGATACGGAAAAAGAGCTCGATACGGTCATGAATTTTGCAGAAAAGCTTGGAGTTAAGATCTCCTTGAATGAGGCCTTTGCCAAGGGAAGTGAAGGGGCCATAGATCTTGCAAACAAAGTTTTGGAAGAGGTCGAGAAGGGAGCGGAGTACGAGCCTATATACAGATGGGATATGAGCATAGAAGAAAAGATCGAGATTCTCGCCAAAGAGATATACAGGGCAGGAAAAGTGGAATACACATCCGCCGCAAGGAGCAAGCTCAAATTCCTGAAAAAGCACGGTTTTGATAGCTTGCCGCTCATAATGGCAAAGACTCAGAGCTCTATAAGCGACGATCCGAAAAAACTTGGAGCGCCGCAGGGCTATACTTTCACCATCAGGGACTTCGAGATCTCTGCAGGAGCTGGGTTCGTCGTGGCCCTCGCAGGAGACATCATGACAATGCCGGGTCTTCCACAGGTGCCGCACGCC
>JALWSA010000048.1 GCA_026993805.1 Thermotogaceae bacterium
TGCTATTTCCTTTCTCGACGCTCTCTCAATCTCTCCCGTCACGACGAATTTGAGTCCTGCCAGAACTTTGGACTTCTTGATGGTTGACTGCATGTTAACTCCGGCTTTTTTGAGCTTTTCTATGATCTCTCTTGTCTTTTCGTTTCTGAAGTATTCAACGATTGATCTTGCAACCTCTTCACCGATTCCTTCTATACTCATGAATCTTTCAAGGCTTGCAGATGCGAGCTCGTCAAGGCTTTCGAAGTTTTCAGCCAGAACCTTCGCCATCTTCGTCCCGACATGTGGTATTCCAAGGCCTGCTATGAGCTTGTGAAGGGGCTGCTTTTTTGATTGCTCGATTTCCTTGAGGAGCTTTGCGATGGTTCTCTGGCCTATTCCGCTTCCAAGCTGGGCAAGGTCAAAAGGTGTCAGAAAGTAAATATCTGCGATGTCTTTTACAAGGCCTGCGTCAACGAGCCTTTCGATAAGTTTTTCCCCAAGACCTTCTATGTTCATGGCGTCTCTTGAGACGAATGTCATCAATGCTCTTTTGAGCTTTGCAGGGCAGTGCGGGTTCAAACACCTTATGGCAACTTCGCTTGGGTCCAACTTCCCGACGGGCCCGCCGCAGACAGGGCACTTCTGGGGCGGTTTTATCTCTTTTTCCTGCCCGGTTCTCAGGTCTTCGATGACTTTGACTACTTGCGGAATGATCCCGCCGGCCTTTTCTATGAATACCCAGTCCCCTATCCTTATGTCCTTTTCCTTTATGTAATCGAAGTTGTGAAGTGATGCCCTTTTGACGATGGTACCTGCAAGCTGCACGGGCTCGAGTTCTGCAACGGGCGTTATAACGCCGGTTCTTCCGACCTGGAATGTTACGCCAAGAAGCTTTGTTCTTGCCTGTTCTGCTGGGAATTTGAATGCTATAGCCCAACGGGGGGCTTTGGCGGTCGAGCCAAGTCTTTCCTGGTAATCGAAGGAGTTGACCTTGACGACGATGCCGTCAACCCAGTAGTCGAGCTGATGTCTTTTTTCGGTCCATTCCTTCCAGTAATCTATGACTTCCGAGATGTTTTTGCAAAGCCTTGAAGTCGGGTTTGTCTTGAAACCGATCTCTTTTAAAAACTGCAGAGCTTCCCATTGGGTTTTAAGGCCGTAGCGCTGCGGGTCGACGATATAGTACATGAAGGTGTCAAGATGGCGGCTTGCAACGACGGAAGTGTCAAGCTGTCTTATGGTCCCGGCGGTTGCGTTTCTTGGGTTTGCAAACGGGGGAAGGCCTTCTTCTTCCCTTTCTTCGTTTATCCTTTTGAACTCTTCAACGGGCATGTAGATCTCGCCCCTGACTTCTATGGTCAGGGGTTTTCTTAACCGTAGAGGCACGGTCTTTATGAGCTTTACATTCTCCGAGACATCTTCGCCTTCAAGTCCGTCACCCCTTGTTATGGCCATCCTGAATTTTCCTTCTTCGTATCTAAGGGCTATCGATATTCCGTCTATCTTGAGCTCTGCAACATATTCGACATCACTCGTTCCCAGAAGCCTTTTAACCCTTTCGTCGAATTCCCTTATTTCGGATTCATCGTAGGTGTTATCAAGGCTCATCATAGGCCTTGAATGGCGAACCTTTTTGAATCCTTCCAGTACCTTTCCGCCCACTCTCTGGGTGGGAGAATCGGGAGTCACGAGCTCCGGGTACTTTTTCTCAAGCTCAATGAGCCGTTTCATGAGCTTATCGTACTCTTCATCGGTTATAACCGGATCTGCAAGAACATAATACCGATAGTTGTGATACTCTATTTCTTCCCTGAGTTTTTCGACTTCTTTTATGACCTCTTCTGGTATCTTTCTCACAAAACCACCCCTGATGGTTATTTTATAACCAAGAGATACCTTTCGAACCATGAAACCGCCATGGATGATACAATTTCCAAGAAGGAGGTGCGAGTGTGGGGAAGAGGTATGTGATAGTCACGGGAGGAGTTCTGAGCGGTATAGGGAAGGGAATCTTCTCGGCTTCCGTTGCGAGGTTAATGAAAGAGGCCGGATTCGATGTCAATGTTTTGAAGATCGACCCGTATCTTAATGTCGATGCCGGAACTATGAATCCTAATCAGCATGGAGAGGTTTTCGTCACAAACGACGGTTATGAAGCCGATCTTGACCTTGGCCATTACGAGCGCTTTCTTGGTGTGGATATGACGAGAAAGAACAACATGACGGCCGGGCAGGTTTATCTGAGCGTCATCGAGAGGGAAAGGGAAGGTAAGTACCTTGGGAGCACGGTCCAGATGGTGCCGCATGTGACAGAAGAGATAAAACGCCGCATAGAAGAGCTTGAAGGAGAGCTCCTTGTGATAGAAATAGGCGGGACGGTCGGTGACATAGAAGGACAGATATTCCTTGAAGCGATAAGGGAGCTTGCCTTGGAGAAGGGAAGAAACAGGTTTTTCTTCGTTCATGTGACCTATGTTCCATATCTCAGGACGACGAACGAGTTCAAGACAAAGCCAACGCAGCAGTCAGTCCAGCTTTTGATGAGATCTGGAATCACACCTGACATGATAGTCGTGCGGAGCGAGAAGGAGATGGATGCAGTTTCTTTGAAGAAAGTGGCGCTCTTTGGCGGCGTCGATCTCGATAGCGTTGTGAATCTCCCGGACACGGACAATGTTTATCAGATACCTGAAATACTCCATTCACTGGGAGTTCACAGAAAGATAGGCGAGAAACTGGGTTTGAGCGTGAACGAAAGCTTTAACTGGGTATACCCGAAGAGCTTCAAAAAGAGAAATGTGGCTCTTGTTGGGAAGTACCTTGGAACGGACGACGCGTACAAGAGTATTTTGGAGTCGATATTCCTTTTGGGATATGAAAAACCAAGAGTCATAGACGCGGATATGTTGGAAGATCTGGAGAAAGGGGAAGTTGCGGAAGTTTTGAAGGAGTTCGACGGGATAATCGTGGCTCCTGGTTTTGGGAAAAGGGGAATAGAGGGAAAGATAAAGGCGATAGAGTATGCCAGGGAAAACGGCGTTCCGCTCCTTGGTATATGCCTTGGGATGCAGCTCATGATAATAGAGTTTGCGAGAAATGTCATGGGGTATGAGGGTGCCAACTCAACCGAGTTCGATCCGGGCACCCCATATCCCGTTATAGATATGATGGAAGAGCAGAAAAAGATAATGAAGCTTGGGGGTACGATGCGGCTCGGAGCTCAGGAGATGGAGATATTCCCGGGAACGAAGCTCTACCGGATTTACGGTGGAAAGGCAAAAGCTTTTGAAAGGCACAGGCACAGGTATGAAGTCAATGTCGAGAAGTTCCCCGAGATGTTCAAGGAGCCGGACCAGGAAGGATACAGGCTTATAATATCCGCCAAATCTAAGTTCGTGGAAGCGGTGGAGCTTGACGATCATCCATTCTTCATAGGGGTTCAGTTCCATCCCGAGTACAGGAGCAAAGTTGGAGATGTTCATCCGCTCTTCAAGGCTTTCATGGAGGCGATCGGATGATAGATCTTCATATACACTCAAGCTTTTCGCCAGATTCCGATTCGACCGTTGCACAAATAGCATCCGTCGCAAAATTGAAAGGGCTAAAAGTTATAGGAATAACCGACCATTACGAGATGAAAGACGGAAAAATCCTGTCTTCCTTTGATATATCAAAATATATCGAAGAGATCGACAGGTTTTCAGGGGATGTTGAGATTCTCAAAGGGGTGGAATGGGGCTGGGATTGTAAGGGAGAAGAACCTGATTTTGAAGGACTCGATTTCGTCATGCTCTCTGTTCACTTTTGCGAAGTGCCAGTTGAAATGCTCTATGAATGCTACAAAGATTATCTGAGCCGCGTTCTTGAGTGCGTCAAGAAAGCGCCGCATTTCGATGTTCTGGGACATCTGGATTTCGTCAGAAGGTATGTTCCGAAGAATGTGGATGTTCCCGAAGATCTGCGATGTATCGTGTACGAGGTTTTGGAAGTTTTGAAAGAAAGGGGAGCGGCCCTTGAACTGAACACCGAAGGTTTTGCCGTTTATGGGGAGCCGCAGCCCGCTGTTTGGGTTTTCGAGAAGGCAAGAGAAATGGGAATTCCCGTGACCGTTGGATCTGACGCTCACAATCTGGAGAATATAGGTAGGTTCGTCGAAAGGGCTTTCAAGTTGCTGAAAGGGGTGGGGTATGATAGCGTGGCAGTTTTCAGGAAGGGAAGAATTTCGGAGGTGGGAATTTGATATACATGGGAACGAGCGGGTTTTCGTTCCGTGACTGGGTTGGTAGCGTTTATCCCGAAGATATAAAAAGGTATCAAATGCTCAAGTATTACTGGTCCGTTCTGGGCTTTAATTCTGTTGAGATAAACTTCACCTACTACAGAATGCCATCTTACAGAACGATCGTTTCTTTCATAAGGAGAACGCCCGACGATTTCAAATTCGCCGTGAAGGTTCCGGCACATGTAACGCACGAAGGGTGGAAGAAGGGATATAGCCCGGAAGTGGCCAAGGAGTATTTGAAGGCCATTGAGCCGATGATAAAGGAAAACAGGCTTTTGATACACCTTGCCCAGTTTCCGTATTCTTTCAAGTATTCTCAGGAGAATCTGGAATACCTGAAAAAGATATCCAAAGAGATAGCTCCTTTGGCGGTTGAGTTCCGGCATTCTTCCTGGGATAGAGACGAGACATACCAGACCTTGAGAGAGCACGGCCTTACTTATGTGATTGTGGATGAGCCAAGTCTTAAGGAGCTCTTTCCATACAAGCCAGAAGTCACAACGGATATGGCTTATTTCAGGTTTCATGGAAGAAATGAACACTGGTTCGATCATTACGGGGACAGGTACGATTACTTTTACTCGGATGATGAGCTCCGGGTCTTTGCAAACGACATAAAAAGGCTCATGCAAAGGGTGCAAAAGGTTCTGATCTTTTTCAACAACTGCCACGCCGGAAGTGCGGTTAAGAACGCTCATCGGCTCAGAGAGATGTTGGGGGTGTAGCCAGATGTGGAATCCCGGCCATATAGCAAAGGCCAAAAAAAGGATAGCAGAGCTTGTGAAAGCGGTTAACTATGTCATAGAGATAAGAGATGCGCGGGCACCTTTTGCAACGGGGGCTTATGAGAGAGAGAAACTCTTCAGGGGAAGAAAGAGCGTTATAGTTTTAAACAAAGCGGATCTTGCGGATCCCGCCACGACCGAAGAGTGGGTCGAGTACTACAGGAAAAGGGGAGAAAAGGTTGTCACTTCAGAGAAAGGGGATAGATCCAAAGGGCTCATAAAAAAGCTTTTTGGGGAGAAGACGAGCGCGCGTGTGCTCGTCGTTGGAATGCCGAATGTGGGTAAATCGACATTCATAAACAGGCTCAAGGGGAGAAGATCGCTTAAGGTGGGCGCGGTTCCCGGCGTTACAAGAGGTGTTCAATGGATCCAAGTAAACGAGAGAATAAAGATGCTCGATACTCCTGGAATAGTCTATACGAACCTTTTCAGTAAAAACCTGATAGCCAAGCTCCTTTTGGTGGGTTGCCTTCCGCCTGAAAAAGTGGAAGATTGGGAGTATTTCTCCCTTGCTTTTGAGATTCTCAAGGGAAGATATCCGGGGGTGGCTTCGGAGATCGCAGGGGATGTGGATACTTTCGATGAGTTCATCGAAATATACGGCAGAAGAAGGGGGATGCTTCTAAAAGGCTCTGTCGTTGATAAGGAATCTGCAGCGCATAGGTTTTTCTACGAAGTCTACATGGGAAAGTTTGGAAAGATGAGCTTCGAAGATCCCGGTTCCCTTCCGATCTCTCATGAAGACGATGCTATACTTTAACGGGGTGAGAGTGTAGTGCCCGTGATCTTTCTGGTAGGGGATTCCGAGCTCTCGAAGGAAGAGAGAGTGAAGGAACTGGTGAAGGAGTTTAAGGGTGTGTACACGAGGGTGCACCCCGAAGATTCTGACAAACTCCAGGTTATAAGGTCTTCCCTTAGCACCTTTGGGATGTTCGGTGAAAGAAAGGTAATAGATGTCGTGGATTTCGATTCTTGGAAGGCGAAGGAAAAAAAGAGCTTACAAGAACTGCTTCCTTCCGTTCCGGATGATGTGCTTTTGGTTGTAAGGGCGAAGAAGGCTTTGAAGGGCTTTAAGGCGGAAAAGTTCGAGCTTCCAAAGCCCTGGGAGAGAGACAAGTGGGTAGCGTTAGTTGAAAAGAAGATGAAGGAGAAGGGGTTGAAGGCTTCAAAAGAAGTGATAGAGCTCTTCATAGACGAAATCGGGATGGATGAATTCAGGGTGGAATCAGAGCTTGAAAAACTCGCGCTTTATACTTCAGGTGAAGTCTCGGTCGAAGATATCCAGTCTATAGTTTACAAATCCACTTCACCTGCTATAGATGAGCTCTGCTTTTCGATCTCCGAGATGAAGTACGATAAGGCCCACGAGCTTGTACGGGAAATACTCCGCTCATCCGATGTCATTCTTGTTACGGCGTCGCTCGTAAAGCACTTTGTGGAGCTCTTCAGGGCGAAGATCTTCGTTCCAGAGAAAGACAGATACGGCTGGCCGGATGTTTCTAAGTACTCGAAGGAGCTCTCAATTCCCGTACCAAAGATGGCCCGCTTTCTTGGGTTCAAATTCAAGGGATGGAAGAACGAGCCCTTTAACCACATAAAGGCCTATTCGAAAGAAAGACTTGCAAAGCAGTTGAAGATGCTCTTTTCCTTCGACAGGGCCGTGAAGTTTTCCGAGAATCCGGAAGTTGTTTTCCACGAGTTTATAGAGAGCTTGAGAGGTGAGAGCGGTGTGTGAAGACATGGTCTCTGCTCTTATGAAGGGCGAGATGGTGGATGAAGTTACAAGGCTTCCGAACGGCAAACTACTTGCCAGACTAAAAGAGAGCGCCGATGAGAATCTCTGGGCGATAAAGATACATGTTGAAATGAAAGGTCTTGACGAATCTTACAAGGATATAGCGATAAGCAGGGTGGCTTCCGTTTTGAAGCACTCCGTAAGACTCCCGAAGGACATGGTCTTCAGGGTTGGTGAAAGGGATTTCGTCGTGGTGATGGCGGATGTGGAAGAAGATGTCGTAAGAATAGTCGTAGACAGGGTTACTTCGAATCTTAGGTATCTGTCCCTAAGAGTAGGGGACAGGACCGTTGATGTCGTTCCAGAAGTTGAATACGGGAGGTTGAAGGAGATATGAGCCTTGAGAAGGGATTCGTGCATGTTTACACGGGGAACGGGAAGGGCAAATCGACGGCCGCCTTCGGTCTTGCCATGAGAGCAAAAGGCGCTGGGCTGAAGGTCATCATAATCCAGTTTTTGAAGGGGCAGAAGTATAGCGAGCACGAGTCTTTCGAGCGTCTTGGAATAGACTACGAGCTTTACGGTACCGAGAAGTTCATAGTCGGAGAGCCGGGAGAAGATGTTAAAAAGCTCTGCAAAGAAGGGCTTGAAAGGGCAAAAAGAGCTTTTCAGGAAGGTTACGATGTGGTGATTTTGGATGAAGCCAATGTTGCGGTATACCTTAAAGCCATGGAGCTTGAAGATCTGATAGATGTCGTTAAGAGCAAACCCGAGCATGTCGAGCTCGTGATAACGGGAAGGTATGCACCCCAAGAGCTCATAGAGCTTGCAGATCTTGTCACCGAGATGAGAGAAGTGAAGCATTATTATCAAAAAGGAATACAGGCGAGAAGGGGGATTGAGATGTGATGTGGAGCTTCTACGAACCCGTTAAGGTCTTCTTTGGAAAAGGCGTTCTTGCTGAAAATGGTGAAGTTTTAAAAGAGCTTGGAAAGAAGGCCCTTATAGTCACTGGATCGAGCAGTTCAAAGAAAAACGGCTCTCTGGCAGATGTTGAAGGAGTTTTGAAAAAGCTCGGTATAGAGTTTGCCGTTTACGATCGCGTGGGAGAGAACCCGTCCTTTGAAATGCTCAGGCAGGCTCGCCAGATGTACAAAGACGAAAAGATCGATTTCATCGTTGGGGTTGGCGGCGGAAGTCCAATGGATTTCGCCAAGGCGCTTTCCATTCTTCTTGCAAACCCGGAGCTCAGGGTTCCGGAGATCTACGATGTCGAGAAGTACTTCAAGATGCTTCCGGTTGTGGCCGTTCCGACGACTTCCGGTACAGGGAGCGAAGTCACGCAGTATTCTGTAATAACCGACGACGATGGAAACAAAAGGGGCTTTGGAACGAGCTTCACATTCCCGACATATTCGTTCGTCGATCCCACATACACACTGACTATGCCAAAAAGCATAACCATGTCGACGGGCATAGATGCTCTTTCCCATGCGATAGAAGGGTATGTCTCAAAAAAGAGCAATCCGCTCGTGAGGCTCCTTGCCCGGGAAGCGATAAGGCTTATAAAGGAGAACCTGGAGACGGCGATGGAAAAGCCAGAAGATTTTGAAGCAAGGGAGAAGATGATGTACGCATCCATGCTCGCCGGAATAGTTATAGCCCAGTCCGGAACGACGATAAACCACGCTTTTGGCTATCCCGTTACGACATTCAAGGGAATCAGACACGGTCAGGCAACGGGTCTATTCCTTGTCGAGACATTGAAGGTCATGGCGCAGGAAGCTCTGGAAAAGGTGGAAGGAGCTGTTTCGGTCTTCGGCAGTCTTGAGGGACTTAAAGAGTACCTTGAAAGGGTGGGAGTCTTCGATGTTAAAGTGGATATCACGCCACAGGAGATAGAGAAATGGTCTGAAAGAACATCGAAGGCGCGCCATATAAATGTGACGCACGGGAAATGGGATTACGATACTGTTAAGGGAATATACGAGAGAGTAGCTTCAATGTTGAGATGAAATTGCTCTTTTTCCTTTTAGCGTTTTCGGTTTTTATCTTTTTGCTCCTTTACCTTCAGGCTTCTTTTCCAATCCTCTATTACGAGGAAGTGGTTTCTTTTAGCAAAAAGTATGGCTTTGAACCCGCACTTGTGTTTGCCCTTATAAGGGTTGAGAGTGGGTTTGATCCAAATGCAGTATCACCGGCAGGTGCTGTGGGTCTCCTCCAGGTCATGCCGAGCACTTACAAGTGGCTCAGGGAAAAGTACGGTATAGAAGGGGATCTCACAGATCCGGCTTCCAACATAGAAATAGGGCTTTTTTATTTGAAGTATCTTTTGGAAAGGTACGGTGATTTAGAAGAAGCGCTCATGGCTTACAATGTCGGGCCGTACGCGCATGAAGAGGGAGTTTACAAACCTGCTGCTGTCAGATATCTGAAGAAGATGAAGAGAGCTTATGTGGTTTACAAACTGCTTTATGATCTTAAATAAGCCTTGCCGCATTACCATACTTCGCTTTTGCTCCTTTTCTCTTGGTTGTTTTTCACCCTTTTTTGAAACAATGAGTTAACACAATCCAAAAGAAGCCCACACATATTGGGTGTAGAATTCCAGTGGCACAAAAAATGGGGGAGGGAAGTCTAATGCCTGCCAAGACTTTTCTTAAAGCATTGGGATATTTTGACAAGCTGAAGGAACTCGTTTACAGAAGAATCTACGATGGAGCCACTCATGAGAGGCATCCGCATGTTAAAAGACTTCTTCTTGAAAGGTATTATTTCAGGCTTCCTGAGAATGTCGTTCAAAAGATTCCCGAAGACCTTTACGAGGAGCACACCGTTAGAACGGAGTGGAAGCAGGATCAAAACACCGGTCTTAAGTTTGAGGTTTATTACTACGATGTAGAAGATGGAGAGAAGATTTACACGGAGACTTTCAAGGCTCTCTCAAGAAGAGTTGCCAGAAAGATAGCTTCTGGGCTCTTGAACATCGATTCTCTGGTGTGGGTCGGAAAGCCAGAAGATTACCCGCTTTCAAGGTTCATGAAGGAAGCATCTGAAGAAGAAAAGGTCGAGCTTGTAAATGAAGTGGCCAAACTCTTTGAATTCGCCATTTACCACAAAGTATGGCTTCCATCTTCTCCTTTTATGATGAACGCCGGAAGGGGTGCGATGGACGATCCAGAGCTCCTTTTGCTCTTTTACAAAGACTACGAAGACATGAGTTATGAAGACTACCTGAGAATTGCAAATCTCAAGGATCCCGCGTACGGCTCGTGCTATGCAATGGGAACCATAGAAGACGACATAAAGTCTATCTTTGACATGCTCTACTACCAGGCGGAAGTTTTCAGGCACGCTGGGGGATTTGGAGTCAATTTTGGAAAGCTCAGAAGCAAATACGCCTGGGTTTCAACGATAAAGGGAAGGTCTTCCGGGCCTTTGATGTTCATGAGACTCTTCAACGAAGTCACATACATAATAGCACTTCACGCGAACACCAAAAGGGGAGCCAACATGTTTCTCATAGACGCCAAGCACCCAGAAGTACTTGAATTCATAAACATAAAAACAGATTTTGAGAAGGGTTACCAGAACCTGAAGTACGCCAACATAAGCGTTGCTGTGAAGGAGGATTTCATAGATACACTTCTGGAAGGTAGGGAGTGGGAGGCTGTAGATCCACACGATCCAACAATAAGGTTCAGGCACGATAGCAGGAAGATTTGGGCAAATCTCGTTTACAACGCCACGCTCCACGCCGAGCCCGGGCTTTTAAATCTTTCGGCTATAAACAAGGATAACCCTCTCGTTGATATAGAGCCGATAACATCCGTCAATCCTTGTGCGGAATTCACGGGGTTTGATAAATCCGTTTGCGTTCTCGGTTCTGTGAACCTTTATTCAATGCTCGTTGAAGATGACGATGGAAGGATCTCATTCGATTACGAAGGTCTTGAAGCCGCAACCAAAACATTGCACTTTTTCTTGACGCTCGCTGGCGCGGCGAACGAGTACCCGCTCAAAGTTCTTACCGAAAAGACGAGAAAGTACAGAAACACCGGAATAGGTTATATGGGACTTGCTTCTACATTCGTCATGCTAAATCAAGCATACGGTTCCAAGGAGTCCTTTGAGACCTTCAGAAAGATCATGAAAAACTTCTCTCACTCGGTAGTGGAATCGAGCATGGACATAGCCGATCTCATAGGCCCGCATGCGGATTACGACAAAAACAGATTCGTTATGAGCGGTAGAAAACTCAAAGAGATGTTCAAGTGGCATCCAGACTTTGACAGGTTCGAAGATGACAAAGTCTACTACATCTGGAACACAGACAACCCGGATGCGACCATCGAGCTTCCGAAAGGAAAAAAGATAGCAAACGCGAGGATGATGGCCATAGCTCCCACCGGGTCTATATCCTACATATGTCAGGTATCTTCGGGTGTTGAGCCGATTTTCTCGCTTGCCTACACCAGGAGAATAAACCCCGATCTTCCTTCGGAGTACACCGTTGTCGTTTACGACACATCGCTCGAAGATTATCTGAAGTACTACATGGGAAAGAGCGAAGAGGAGATAGAAGAAATGATAAACAGAGTTGCGAACTTCGACATCCCAGAAGAGATAGAAGAAAACCCGGTGCTCGTCACCACATCCCAGATCGGTATTCCAGAGAAGATAGCGATACTCATGCTTTCTAACCTTTACATCGACATGAACACATCGACGACATTCAACATCCAAAGGGACACGAAATTGGGTGAGATAGAAAAACTCAAAGATTACGATGAACCGTTCTTGAAAAGAGCACTTGAACGGTATATGAAGCACCACT
Organism: Thermotogaceae bacterium; assembly: GCA_026993805.1. Lineage (GTDB taxonomy): Bacteria > Thermotogota > Thermotogae > Thermotogales > Thermotogaceae > JALWSA01. The sequence goes on from JALWSA010000048.1 coordinate 11,622, forward strand.
TCGATGTGAGAGAAGTCGTTGAAAAAGAGCTTTTGAGTGATCCGCATCACATGAAGGCGTTTCTCCATTTCATCAGCATGGATCCGACGCTCTCAAGGTCTGTCGCTGAAGAGTTCAGGGAGATGATGTTCGATCTTTCAGAAGGTCTGACGACTTCTTCCGAGATCTTGGAGAGGATAAAGGGCAGAGAAGAATACGAAAAAGCCATGAGAATCATTCAAACCGTGAGTGACTTCTATTTGATGTCTCTACTTCTCAACATAAAGGGAACCACGATATATGTTGAAGCCACCAGAACGCCGATACTCAAGCTCAAGAGAAGGAAAAAGGAAGAAAAGCGCGATGTTGCCATATTCGATCTTGGCGGTTTGAAGATAGCCATGGATACGAAGACAAGGCATTTGGTTCCCAAGAGAAGGCCCGCCGTCATACCTTCTCTTAAAAAGGAAGTGAAATTCACGATAAATGGCGAGAGAAAGAAGATGTATGTGGAGCTTGGATACACCGAAGACGATGAGCCGTTTGAAGTCTTCTTCCGCGCAACTACAACCACGAAAGAGTACGCCGAACTCTTTAACACCGCCGGGCGCTTGATGAGCCTTGCCATGAGACTCGGTGTCGATGTGAACGAGACTCTGCGTCAGATGAGAAAAGTGAAGGACTGGCAGAACAACTACTCGCCGATAACAAGGGTGATGGCAGATGTCGTTGAGGAATTGGTAGGGGTTTTGAAGGCAAAGGGCCAGAAAAAGCAAATATTGATAAACTTAGAAGAAGTGAAATCCAACTGGACTTTGACGCCGAAAGGCTACTACATAGACGAAGAAGGGAGACCGCGGTGTCCGGTTTGCGGGGCAGAGCTCGTGATGAAAGACGGATGCGCCGAGTGCCACTCTTGCGGCTGGACCGCCTGCACCGACAACTGACTTGAACCCCCCGCGTGCGCGGGGGGTTGCTTAAAATCGCTTAGCAGACAGCGTTCATAGAAAAACTATTTCAACATCTCTGACTTTTTCAAAATCTCTGTCCAATGTGACGATCTTTAGGTTGTAATGCTTCGCCACGCTATATTGGTAAGCATCGTCGAAATCTAAATTCCAGGTTCTTTTTGCATAAATCGTTGTGATATATCCTTAAGTTTTCTTTCTTGTTTTGTTCCAAAAAGATTTCCAGGAATACATTCGTATCGACCAGAAACATTATCTCCACTCCGAAACTTTGTGTTGCAGTTCAACGGATGTGAACTCAGTTTTGAGCTCTGCCAATCCCCCTTCCCAATCGAATTTGAAATTTTTCTTAGGTCTGTTAGCCGAATTTGAAATTTTCCGCCGCCATCTTCCCCTTGATGTAAAGGGAAAGATGCCTGTCCTATGCTTTTTGATGAAACGCTGCCACCTTCTCCAAGATCTTTCACGCAATCTTTGATGTTTCGTCCTGTGCATTGCACTTACACCTCCTCGTGTAATTATAATCTAAAAAGCCGCTGTCAGGTTTTCTCTTGTCTGTCGACCCAGTCCAGCGTTTGTCGAGCGTGTCGACGGTGTCGAGGCGGTTATAAGTGGATGTAATGTGGTTTTAAAGCATTTGAAACAAACATGCCGTTTGCTGGCTGGTTGTTAGAAGCTGGAGTGTTGCAAGACAGAGAAGATCTGCATTGCGGGCAAGCCCTGCTGCTATCTGTAAAGAATCAGACGGCCGTGTGTTTTCACATAGTCTCTGAGGGATTTGTAGACGGGGTGGGAGGAGAGGGTTTTGAAGTCTCCTACTATTACGAGTTTGCTTTTTGCCCTTGTTATCGAGACATTGAGCCTTCTGAGATCTTCCAGAAAGCCGAGGTCTTTTTCTTTGTTGCTTCTCACAAAGGATATCACTATCACTTCTTTTTCTTTTCCCTGGAATCCATCGACGCTGCTCACTTCTATAGAATCACTTATTTGAGATTTTATGAGATCTACCTGGTCGTCATAGGGTGTTATAACGCCGATTTCTTCTGGTGGGACCCCCATTTCCAAGAAACCTTCGAGGACTTTCTTGACGATCGAAGCTTCCAGGGCGTTTTCCCTTGATGTTGAGCCCCTTCTCTGGCGTTCCCACTTTCCCGGATGCAGGGATGTGTCGATGAGAGTGATTGGCTCTTTCGGGTCGAGTGCTTCTCTTATCGGGCCTTTGACGTTTTCTGGCAGCTCGTAGCCAAGGGATGATAGGGTTCTTTCTTTTACGCTTTCGTGTGCTTTGAGAAGCCCGCCGTAAAAGACTTTCGAAGGAAACTCCATTATTTTTTCGTTCATTCTGTACTGAACGCGAAGCATGAGAGATCTTTCGGGATAAAGCTCTATGAGTTTTTCGAAAAGGCTCGTTGACAGGATTTTTTGAGCCTGTAGGTTTAGAACGGTTGGTGGAAGCTGTTTGTGATCGCCGGCC
>JALWSA010000049.1 GCA_026993805.1 Thermotogaceae bacterium
GGAAAAAGGAAGAGAGAGGATGGATTATCTGGAAAAAAAGAGGATGGAAAGGGGTAGGAAGATGGTCAGAAAATACAAGGTCAGAGTGAATGGAAAGGAGTACATCGTTGAGGTTGAAGAAATGGATCATGGTGTGAAGCAAGAGAGTTCTGATGTTGCCATTAAGACGGCAGTTCAAACTCCATCGTACACTCCTCCCCCGCAGCAGTCGGTGAAAGAAAAACCTAAGTTCGTTGAGGAAGAGATCGAAAGTCCAGCTGGAGAGAAGGTTGTGAGGGCTCCAATGGCTGGTATAATCGTAAAGGTAGTGGTTAACGTGGGGGATGAGATTAAAGTAGGAGATACACTCTTAGTTTTCGAAGCTATGAAAATGGAGAATGAACTCAGAAGCGAGTTTTCAGGAAAAGTCAAAGAGATATTGGTCAAAGAAGGAGACGCCATTGAGACAGGTCAGAAACTCGTGGTGTTAGAATAAGCGTGGGGAGGTGGTGAAAGTGGAGTTCAAGATAGTGAGTTTTATGTTAGGTAGTGAGGAATTCGGTGTCGATATAATGAAGATAGACAGCATAGTTGAGTTTGGTAAAGTGACCAAAATACCGGAGTCTGCCGATTATGTAGAGGGGATAATGAATATAAGGGGAAGCGTGGTTCCTATAATAAACCTTAGGAAGAAGTTTCTCATGCCTGATTTGGAAGAAGAGAAGAAGAAAAAAGCGAAAGTTGTGGTTATAAACATAGGTGACAAGCAGGTGGGACTTTTAGTGGATGATGTTAAAGAAGTCTTGACGATAAGCGATGAACAGCTTGAGGAACCGCCTGCCGAAGTTGGAGGCGTAGGAAAGCGCTATATTTTAGGTATTGCAAAGATTGGCGAGGCCATGATGATAATCCTTGATATAGACAAGATTCTGACAGCCGAAGAGAAAGTCGAGATTGGAAAAATCATGGAGACGGTCTCTTGAAGGGCTAGCGCTGGATTGGTAAAATAACATTCCCGGAAGCCGAGGTGGCGGAACTGGCAGACGCGGCTGACTCAAAATCAGCTGGCCCTCAAGGCCGTGCGGGTTCGACTCCCGCCCTCGGCACCAGAAAAGAAGAGGGAGCCTTAAAGGGCTCCCTCTTTTAAAAGTTCTTCAAGGGCTGACACTATTTTTGGATCAAATTTACCGTTTTCTGCATCTTCTTTGAGTATCTGCAGAACTTTTTCTTTGCTCCATCCTTCCTTATAAACGCGTTTGGCTGTTAGAGCGTCGTATACATCTGCTACAGCTATTATTCTTCCGAAAAGACTAATCTGTCCGTTTTGCTTTCCATGTGGATAGCCACTTCCGTCGCATCTTTCATGGTGTTCAAGCGTTCCAAGCACCATGTTCTCGGTGACATGTTTCAAATGAGAAAGGATCTCAGCACCGATTATGGTGTGATTTTTTATATACTCGAATTCTTCTTTTGTCAGCTTTCCGGGTTTCAAGAGTATCGAATCGGGTATCCCTATCTTTCCAACGTCGTGGAGAATTGCAGCTACTTCGAGTTCTTCTAACTCTTTATCGCTAAGGTTGAGTTTCCTACCTAACAGTTTTGATATTCTTGCAACGTTTCTGGAGTGTTCGTGAGTGTACTGGTCCCTTTTATCTATGGCACTCGCTATGGATAGGACGATCTCTTTTATCAGATTTCTGAATCTTTCATTTTCTAAGGTGTTGAAAAGTTTCTTTCCTATGAGTTTTGCAAACAGCGTTAAAACTTTGGCGTCTTCCTCAGAGAATCCTTCTTCCTTGTTAAGAACCTCTATAACGCCTATTTTGTTTTTGCCAGCCCATATAGGAGCTCCCATGATATTTTTTGTTGTGAACTCGGCTGCTTTGTCTACTCCTTTGAAATGTCTTTTTTCCTTGCTAAGGTCATTGAATATAAGGGTTCTTTCTTCTAAGAATATCGTTCCCGCGATGGAGTTCATGGGTACGGGAATGCTTTCTATCTTTCCGCTCGCGCCCCCTTCTGTTACCAGGAACACCAAATGGTCACCTTTGTGCACTAATATCGAAGCTGCTTCTGCACCTATAAGTGCACATATGTACTTTTCTATTTTGTTGAGCAAAGAGATGAGATTGAGGGAGGAGTTGAGCTTTGCAGCGATGTGTGGGACGACTTCTTCCGGGTTTAGTATTTCAAGCTCCCCCCTCTCAGCAAGCCCCACCACGGTTTTTAATGCATTCTCGTCGACGTCGTCTGGGGTGAAGACATAAAAGTTTACTTTTCCGAATCTGACGGAATTTTTTGTTTTTCTGCCCTTAATCTTTCCATTTACCTCATATCCTGCGATCCAATGAGGTGCTTTAAGAGATGTTACTTCCATATATCTGCCCCCACGAGTATGAGTTTTTTCCATTCTCCAGTATCGGAGTCCCACTTAAACATGAAGCCTGCTGTTAGATTTTCTCCCATTATTGGGTAAGAGACTTTAAGCCAAGCGTCGGTATCGCCGCCTTTTTCGAGAAGACCTTCAAACGGTGTCTTGTCAAAGATGTATCCCGTTATAAATAGGCCGTTGAAAGCGGCTCCACTTATATTCGGTACGATGATTCTTGCGTCTCCTGAAAGTGATGGAGATCCTCCGAACGGGCCATAGAGATACAATCTGCCTTTTGCATATGTCCAATTGAGCTCTCCACCGGCCAAGTATCCCATTTCTGCTCTGCCATCGGAGTAGATTCCAGGGGCAGCATCTTGGAGTTTCAGTATGTAGTAGTCCCTTCCGAACAAGAACGGATGGAATCCCGCGAAGCTTCCATAAGCTCCGGCTGTTAAAGTCAGTACTCCGAACCTTCCGAAGTATCCTCCAAAGATTCCATAAGCCATAGAAGAGTCTGTTGCGGATTCCAAGGCGAGTTCCACACCTACGTCTCCAATTATTATGTCCTTCTTCAAACCTGTCATTACAGCGAATGAGACGGGTTTTTGTCCGTTTTCAGGTGTTGCGGGTTCCGTGTCGTAGACGCCGCTCAGGAATAGGTTGAAGCTGGATAGTGACATTTCGAACTGTCCAAACCAGACGGAATCCGAAGGGCCAAATTCGAAAGAGGAGATTTTCTTTAGCTCATAAGGTATGTGTGCATAGAGAGACATTCCAGCCGCGTTTAGTTTAACATCTACTGCTCTCGCGTATGGAACCGTATAGCCGCGCATGGTAAATGCCATTCCAAGATCATAAAGCGGCATGAGCTGATATTTGAAGTAACTGTCACCAAAGGTGAGTCCTATGCCATTTAGTGTAATGATGTCAAGAAGGTTAGTGCTTGGCGTTGCGGAGGGAATGCCGTAATACAGATCCCCGCCGAGTTCGGAATTATAAGCCGTTAGGCCTATATCGAGCCATAAGGGTCCAATAGTCAGGCTGTAGGAAATACTGTACATGAGATAGTCTTTTCCGTCTTTAAACATTGTTCCCATGAACACGTTTGGAGCTGCTCCTTGTACGGGTGGTTTTTCTTGTGCTTTTTCCTCTTCTTTCCCCACTTCTTCTTTTCCAGCTTTTTCTTCTTTTTCAGGAGCTTTTGTGAAATCTTCTTCTTTGTACTCAGACGGACCGGGTCTGTCCATGTTTGGATTTATCTCACTGCCAGCTGGTACGGGGAGGACTCTACCATCTCTGAAGTATGCGAATACGACACCTTCGAACGTGGCTATCGTTGGAATGCCGTTTTCAAATATGACAGAGAATTTCGTTCCTCTAACTCCTGCCGTTACGCTGTCCGTTTTGACAACGAACTTCTCTCCACTTTGGAGCAATTTCTTAACAGAGCTATATGTTTTCCCTTTGAGCTGTTTCATTTCTATTACGTAGCCCTTCTCTGTTTTTATAAGTTTTTCGATCTTTAACTGTGTGTTGTCAAGGACTTTTGTCTTGGAATCGTTGGGAAATGTTATGACGACATAGGAGTCTTTCATAGTGAGTATAGAGTCGCCTTCTCCGAGTTCCAGACCGACGGTAACAGGTTCCCATATTTCGGAGTCCGCTTTTTTGTACGCAGCGTTTCCAGAAAAATCTTCGACTTTTGCTCTGACGCTCTCCCCTGTAACCCTTTCTTTATAAACGTAGACTTTCATCTGAGCAGTCTCATCACTGGCTTTGAATGTGAGGGTAACTTCGCCTTCGCTATATGGGGCAATGTAATTCACGGTGGTTTCGCCATCTACTTCGAGACCTTCAAAGGTTAGTTCGAGCTCTTCGAAGCCACCCAGAGATGCTTCTGCCATCAAAGTGGTTTTCACAGGATTACCATTCTCATCCAGTATTTGAACTTTTATAGGTAGAATACCCCCTTCTTCGATCGTTGTGGATTCGCTGGAGAGCAAGATAGTTGCAAGTCCCAGTGATGACAGTAACAAAACGACGGTAACGAGTAGAAGTTTCCTCATCCTAACACCTCCCAAATAATTGTGACCAGAAACGATCCTGTAACGCTGTAAAGAACCTCTTTGGCCCTTGTTTTATACAGTTTAAGTACGAGTGGAGTTCCTATAATTGTGACTCCGGTAACTACAAGAGGGTTCCAAAGCCAGGGAAGTATTCCTCTAAGAACGTATCCAAGCCAATCTCTTTTGTAGGGGGTTCCTCGAGAGAATATGAAGTATGTCAGGAGTCCAAGGAAGTAGGCATTGAAAATTGTTATGGTCAGTTTAATGGCTATGTCGAATGGGATATAGAAGTCAATGTTATTTAAGAGAGGCGCGAATATGATCAAGGTGATTATGTGAAAGAGCTGGTCTGTTACATATCCCATCCATCCATCGGATTTGGATTTTATCTTTAGGGTATCTATGAGATAATGGAGGGCGACTATGCAGGACACCCCGATGAAACCTTTCCAGAAAAATCCTTGACCGAGTGCAAAAGCTATTTGGCTCAAGTATATAAGGGTGATGTGAAGTAGTAAAGCAGAATTTCTCTTGGGTTTGTTGATGGCTATCCATGAAAATTGAAGAACATAATCACCGAATAGATGACCCAAATAAAGGTAGATAAAAGCTTTGAACATTCACAACACCCCTTCCAAGAATGACAGGAGCTTGTCCGGGAATTTTCCAACAAGGTCTTTCACGATCTGCCCCTTTTCCTCATTGGATGCGAGCCTCTTTGAGACCTCATCTATCATTCCAAGAATGTAAGCTATTTCTGGAATCTGATCTTTTTTCAATCCTTTTGGAAAACCACTACCATCCATTCTCTCATGATGATATAACGTAGCATCTAAGATTTCTTTTGGTATTCCAGATATGTTTTTCAGTATCTCATATCCGTATTCTGGGTGTTTTTCGTATTCCGTCCTTTCCTCTTCGTCCAGTTCCTCGTAACTTTTCTGAAGTATAGCGTCTTTCACGCCTATTAAACCCACGTCGTATATCTCAAACGCGAGGTCGTACACTTCTTCGTTGAGTCCCATTTTATCTTTGATGGCTTTGAAGAGTCTTTCTTTTATAGATCTCAATTTTTCACCTTCTTTTACCCGACTTTGCATGGCGCTGGATAGGGCTTTTAAAGAACTTCTAATCATCTCCATGCTTTTAAGGGTTAGGATAACCCCTTCTGCTATAGAAGTTATGGCATCCAAGGACGAGAGCAGAGATAAGATCGTGGAAAGTTTGGGTTTTCCTTTTATTATCAAAGTACCCAGAGCACCTGCGGTGGCGCTTTTTAGTGGTAGAGAAATTTCCTTTTCACCGATATGAAGTTCTATTGACTCTTCTGTGTATTCGACTTGTTCAATGCGATCATCTAAATCTTTCAAGGTTTTCAAAATGGAATCAAGATCGTCCTTATCTAAAAGAGCGGTTATCACATCTTGAGGTGAGGTGCCTCCAATGAGTTCTATCAGTGTATGCAAGATTTCCGGTGGAGGTAGCTCTCCTGCTATTTCAAGAACATTATTATCGGTTGATATGGTTATAGAAGGATTTAAGGGTTTTTCACCGAATGTTTTTCCGTTCATTTCTAAGTATATACCGTAGGTTGAGAAAATTTCATTGAGTTTCATTCATTATGCCCTCCTTCTCAGGAGCTTGTACACTTTCACCGGCAGCTCCTTTCCTTTCACCGAAAATTCTCCGGCGTATTCAAATTCAAATATATCCTTACTCTTTTCATAAATGGCATTTGATACAAGAATTTCAGCATTAACTTTTCTTGTTAGAGATTCTATCCTGGAGGCGGTGTTTACGGTGTCCCCGATGCATGTGTAATCCCATCTGAAGCTCGCACCTATATTTCCTACGACAACCTCTCCATAATGTAATCCAATGCCGCTGTCTATGTTTGTTCCAAGTTCCTCGTTCATTTTTTTCAATTCTTGTCTCATCTCGAGTGAGCACAAAAGGGCTCTTTCTATATCATCGTCTTTTTTGAATGGAACACCAAAGATCGCCATTATGGCGTCTCCAACGAATTTATCAATCATCCCACCGTGACGTTTAATCACTCGACTCATTCGGTCGAGATAGGTGTTGAGGATTGATACGATTTCCTCGGGATCCATCTTCTCAGACATCTTTGTAAACCCCTTTATATCAGAGAAAAGTATGACCACTTCTTTTTTCTCGTTTTCGAGTTGGGTCTTTCCGCTCCGAACGATCTGTTCAGCAACGCTTTCATCCAAATATCTGTAAAGAAATTCCCTAAACCTTCTCCTTTCACGAGCAGCCTTGTATAGCTTGTTTCCTACTCCAACAACTCCCATGATTCCGGAAGATAGCATGGGATAGAAGATGTCAATGTATGTTTTGTGAAGAAAATACCTGTAACCTATGAATAAAAGCAATGGTATCACGAGGAAAACAAAGAAATTTATTTCCAATCTCTCGAAGGCGAGGAGTATATAGGCGAGGAGTATGACAGCGATGAGAACTAAAGATTTGTATAAAAGTGGCAATCTTTGCAAGCTATCACCTTTTATCATGTTTTCTACAGCAGTGGCATGGATATAGACTCCCGGTTCATTGTTTGAAAAAGGAGTGATCCTTAAGTCGTAGAGTCCTTTTGCCGTTGCAGTATAACCTATGATTGCCAGCTTTCCCATGAAAAACGCTGGATCTTCAACTCTACCCGTATATACATCATAAAAGGAAACGGTTTTGAACACATCCTCTCCTTTGCCGTAATAGTAAATATGAAACAAACCCATGCTGTCAAAGGGTACGTAATGAATCGTTTTCAATCCTTCTTTTATTTCCACGATCCTTCTTTTGAAGTCCACGATCATGTTGGGCTTCATAGGATCCTGTCCCAAATATATGGCATATCCCAATATATCCATGTGAGGAAGAAATCCGCTCGTCAGCTTGTTTTCGATTGCCCATTCTTCTTTTATGAAGAGTGGAAGGGTTCTTACCGTGCCATCTACATCTGTTCCGCCTATTTCGAAACTCGCTGTGGGTGCTACGCTTGTGAATATCTTTATAGGTGGGCGAATTTTGTATATCTCTATGGGGGAAAGAAATGCCAAATCTGGGAATTCCTTCATTTTATAGACGTATCTCAAGTATGCAGTGTTGTCGCTGAGTTCTCGCCGTATGTTTTCATTATAAAGTTCATAGGTTTTTTTTGAATTTATGAGATACGTGCCAATGACAATCCTTTTGTATTTGGTAAGAACGGCGGCTAAGAATCTATCGCCTTTTGGATCTTCTTCGCTTGGATTGGTAAATGACACATCTATGAGTACGGTTTTTATGCCCCACTTGAAAAGGTTCCAAATGGCCCTTGCATATTTTTCCCTTGACCATGGCCAAAAATCACCGGCGCCTTCGAATTCGCTGAGAGTTCTTTCATCTATTCCTACGACAACGACATTTGAAAGGACTTTTTGCGTACCGCGCATGGAATACAAGAGATCCATGGTTTTTAATTCGAAGAACTCGATCCATGGGAGGCCAAAGAAGTAACTTAGAATGTATAGAATCAATAGAAAGATTGCTGTAAAAAGCACGGGTTTCATCAAAACCCCTCCTGCATTTACCTTTTTCTCATTATACATTAATGTAGATCATGGAGCGAGGCTGTGGTAACATATAGCAGGTTTTTCAGAAAAACCAGGCGGGAGGGATGAGCTGTGAAGAGGACCTACCAGCCTTCCAGAAGAAAACGCAAAAGAACACATGGCTTTTTGGTAAGAAGTAGGACAAAGTCCGGCAGAAAGATCCTCAAGAGGAGGAGGAGAAAGGGTAGGTGGAGACTCGCGGTTTGACAAAGAGTGAGCGTCTGAGGCTCAGGAGGGATTTTGACAAGGTTTTCTCTGAAGGCAGGTCTGTGGCCGACGAGAATTTGAGGATAGTTTATGTTGAAAACGGGCTCGATATAAGAAGAATAGCTGTGGTGGTTAGAAAGAGAATAGGGAAGGCAGTTTTCAGAAATAGGTTGAGAAGGCTTATAAAGGAAGTTTTCAGGCTTAATAAAGAGTATTTTCCAAACGGGATGGATTATGTTTTTGTGGTAAGAGAAGGCATGAAAGATAGACGCGATATAGGTTATTGGGAGATGGAGAAGATCATAAAAAGGCTTTTGGAGAAGTTGAGATGAGGAAACTGATAATAGGGGTTATAAGATTTTATCAAAGGTTTATTTCCCCACTTTTTCCACCCACATGCAGGTATTATCCCACCTGCTCTGAGTATACAGTGCAGGCTGTAGAGCGTTTCGGGGCTATAAAGGGTCTAATCCTGGGCCTCAGACGTGTTTTAAGGTGTAATCCTCTTCATGAAGGCGGATATGATCCCGTTCCCACAGAATTTCATTTATTTAAGGTTAGAAGGAGGGAGAGGACTTGAAAAAGTACATCGCTCTGGTTTTGATACTAATTGGTGCTGTGCTTTTTTCACTCGATTACAGAATAACAACCGGAGGGATCGAAGTAGAGGGTAGGTTCATTAGGTACGAGCTTGGAAAGGACGGGGTCCTAAAAAATGTGTATGTAAAGGACTACAGAAGGGAAAGGCATGTTTATGCGTACACAGGTGACGGTTTTGATGTGTTGGACGAATCAACACCGGCTACTTTTTCCGTAACCAAGGAAAAGGAAGACGTTCTAGTCAAGTTCACTTACTCTGACGGGCTTGTCAAAACGTTCAGGTTTATTGACGGCCCCTATTATGAGTTTGAAGTCCATTTGAACAAGAAGGCACATATTACACTGCCAAGCGTCTACGATGTTGCGTACGATAGACAAGAAGACAACATTTATGCCTCTTACTATGGGAAGAATAAAGTTGTTTCTATATGCATCTCAAATGCCAAGGTGGAAGGAAATGTTACTTTTGCACAAGGTGTTAAAGTTTATATGGGTCCTCCGAAGAAGACGCTTATAAAAGGGGCTTTTCCCGAATACTACACGAGAATAATGGATATATTGAAAAAGATGGGGGTTTACGGTTTCTACGACGCCATTTTCTATCCTTTGGTTTGGTTTTTCTACTGGCTTTATTCTCTAACTGGAAATTTCGGATGGGCAATAATAATTTTCACATTCATCGTGAGGTTTGTTCTTTATCCCCTCTATCATGCCCAAACCAAGTCTTTGATAAAGATGAGAAAGATACAAAAGGACGTGGAGCGTATAAGGAAGAAGTACAAAGATCCAAGGAAGCAACAGGAAGAGCTTATGAAGCTTTACAGGGAAAAGGGAGTAAACCCGATGAGTGGATGTTTGATGATGCTCATCCAGCTTCCAATATTCTTCATGCTTTGGGGAGTGCTTAGGTTCTTTGAGGAAGAATTCGCATATGGAAAACCGTTCTTGATATGGAAAGATCTCTCTGTGGGAGGCTTTGCTAACAACATTTTGCTTGTGCTTATAACTGTGATTGCGAGTTTTTACAACTCTCTCATTACAAGTCAAGACTCGAGAACCGCGTGGCAGGGAATCATAATGTCAGTTATATTCCCCTTCCTCTTCATCTCGCTTCCGTCTGGTCTGTTCCTTTACTACACCACTAATACACTTATACAGCTCGTGGTTACCTATTACATATACAAGAGATATCGGATCAAGGGATTAACGGTCAGAGAGCTTCTTGGCCTTCCCAAGAAAGCTTGAGGGGGGATGAATTGATGAAGCGAATAAGGATTAAGGCTGAAAGCGTTGAAGACGCTCTGGAGAAGGCAAGGAAGAAATACGATTTGAGGGAAGGAGAATACAAGTACGAAGTTAAAGACAAAGGTTTTAAAGGATTTCTTGGACTTTTCGCGAAGGAAGCAGAAGTTGAGATAGTTTTGAAGAAGAGATATTACGAGAGAAAAGTCGAGGAGTTCGTAAGGGGTATATTGAATTTCGCGGGAAATGTCTCGAAGGTCCAGGTCAGAGGGAACGGCAAGACCTATTTCGTTTATATTGACGGCGAAGATGTGGGGAAGCTCATCGGAAAACACGGTAAGACTTTAGCGGCTCTCCAGCATATCGTAACGATTTATGTGAATAGGCTTAGCGATGTAAAACTAAATGTTGTCATAGATGCCGGAGAGTATCGGGAGAGAAGAAAGAGGCAGTTGGAGAATATAGCTAAAGAGGCAATACGGAAGGTGCAGGAATCTAAGGGAAAAGTGGAGCTCGACCCTATGTTTCCATTTGAAAGGAGAATAATTCACGAGATCGTCAAAAAGTACAAGGGCGTGACGAGTTATTCGATAGGGGTGGAGCCATACAGAAGGGTGGTTATAGAATATGTCAGGAGGCAGGTCAATACGAGGAGGTGAAAGGGATGTCCGATAAGGTGACGATAAAGAAGCCGAGTAAAGAAGAACTCGAGAAATTGAGGGTCTTCAACTGGCCAATCTGGGAGAAGGAAGTCTCAGAGTTTGATTGGTACTACAGCGATGACGAGACGTTCTACGTACTTGAAGGAGAAGTTGAAGTGAAGTTAGATAATGGAGAAGTTGTCAAATTTGGAGAAGGAGATCTTGTTACGTTTAAGGAAGGAACGAAGTGTACTTGGAAGGTTCTAAAACCGATAAGAAAGCATTATTACCTTGGGAAATTGTGAAAAAGAAAAGCCCCCATTTGGGGGCTTTATTCTTTAGAAGAGCTTGAGCTCCTTTATTCCCTTTTCGACGATTTCTTTTGTATCCCTTGCTATAACAAGCTCTTCATTTGTTGGGATCACCATAACGGTAACTTTTGAGTCTTCGGTTGAGATGATTTTCTCCTGTCCTTTGGCGTCGTTAGCCTTATCATCTATCTTTATTCCCAAGAATGATAGGTAGTTTTCACATACTTCTTTCCTAATTATAGGAGAGTTTTCACCAACGCCTGCAGTGAAGACTATTACGTCTACACCGTTCATGGCAGCTGCATAGGCTCCTATGTATTTCGCGATGCGATATTCGTAGATATCAAGTACGAGCCTTGCGAATTCATCACCTTCGAATACGGCGTCCTCAAGATCTCTCATGTCTGAGCTCTTCTTGAAGAGCCCCAAAACGCCACTCTTTTTATTGAGCGTGGTGTAAACTTCATCGACGTTCATACCGAGCTTTTGCTGTAGGTATATCACTATTGCAGGATCGATATCACCGCTTCTCGTACCCATAACCAAGCCTTCAAGTGGGGTGAATCCCATCGATGTGTCCACCGATTTTCCATTCTTGACAGCAGCTATGGATGCCCCATTACCGAGATGTGCAGTTATTATCTTAAGAGATTCGTAAGGTTTTCCAAGTATCTCTGCGGCTCTTCTGGAAACGTACCTGTGTGATGTGCCGTGAAATCCGTATCTTCTTATCCTGTATTTCTCATACAGCTCTATTGGGATGGCGTAAAGATAGGCTTTTTTTGGCATGGACTGATGGAATGCGGTGTCAAATACGGCAACGTTCGGAACGTCAGGAAGAAGCTTTTTAATGGCTTTTATTCCCATTATGTTGGGTGGGTTGTGAAGGGGGGCAAGGTCCACGTTTTCTTCAAGGACGTTTATTACCTCATCATCGATCAGCACAGAGCTCGCAAACTTCTCTCCTCCGTGAACAACCCTATGACCGACAGCTCCAATCTCTTTCAGATCTTTTATGACTCCAATCTTTTCATCGGTTAGGACTTTCAGGACTTCTCTTATAGCCGTGTCGTGATCGGGAAGCTCCTTTTCTATGATGTGCTTTTCGCTCCCAACTCTGTGTACTATTCTGCTACCCTCAAGCCCGATTCGCTCTGCCAAGCCTTTACAAAGTACGGTCTCGTTTTCCATGTCTATGAACTGGTACTTTACAGAGGAGCTTCCAGAGTTTATTACGAGAACCTTCACAGAAAATCACCTCCAGGTGGGATCCTTCGTGTAGTAGAGTATATACCAAATCCTATGTGAAATGAATAACACTTGGGAATTTAAAGGAAAAAAGAACCCGGGAAGGCCCCGGGTTCATGCTTTTCCGCTGGATCCGAGGAACCTTATTCTATCACGGACAATCTCTACGAGTGCTTCCCTTCCGGGACCAAGGAGTTTCCTTGGGTCTATTTCACTTCTCTTTTCGTCCAATACCTTTCTTAGGGCGGCCATAAACGTTATTCTTAGATCCGTATCTACGTTGACCTTGTTTATTCCAAATTCGATGGCTTTTTTCAATGCGTCTCCTGGAACGCCCTTAGCGCCTTTTATCTCTGCACCGTATTTGTTCGCAAGCTCAACCTTATCCTCGGGAACCATCGACGCCCCATGGAGCACAAGTGGAAGCTTGGTGGACTCCTTTACTTTTTTGAGTCTGTCGAAATCGAGCTTTGCCTCGCCTTTGAATTTGAACGCGCCATGGCTTGTTCCTATTGCAGGGGCCAAGAAGTCGACTCCTGTCTTTTCTACAAATTCCTTGGCTTCTTCAGGATCTACCAGGACAGATTCTCTGGAAGCAACGTTATCCTCTACCCCTGCGAGTTTTCCGAGCTCTGCTTCCACAGAAATTCCAAGAGGATGTGCAAGCTCAACGACTTTTTTTGTTCCTTCCAGGTTCTCCTCGAAGGGTTTATCGGAAAGGTCGATCATAACAGAAGAATACCCGGCCTGAAGAGCGTAGAGTATGAATTCCATGTGCTTTCCGTGGTCAAGGTGAAGGGCCACTGGAACGCTGACTGAGTCTGCCAAGGTCTTCACCATGACGTATGCAAGTTTGGCTCCCCTGTACGGATCGCCGTTTCCAAGGTATTTCAAGGCACCTTCAGAGGTCGCCACGATAATGGGAGCCTTTTCTGCCTCTGCCGCTTCTATTATTGCCTCCAAAAACTCCATGTTGTTGAAATTGAAAGCTCCCACAGCGTAACCTTCTCGATTCGCCTTTTCAAGAATCTCCTTTGTTGACGCGTACATCAGATCACCTCCTCACTTTTTCTTTAAATGCTTCAAGAACGACCTTTGGAACCCATGGGGATATGTCCCCTCCGAGCATAGCAACTTCTTTGACCAAGGTGGAGGATATGAATGAATATTTCTCGTCTGTCATTAGAAAAACAGTTTCTAAACCGGGAAAAAGCTTTCTGTTGGCATTCGCCATCTGTAGCTCGTATTCGAAATCCGTTATAGCTCTGAGACCCCTTACCACCACATTTATTCCGTTCTTTTTTGCATACTCCACCAAAAGTCCCTCGTGCTTATCTACTTTTACATTTCCTATCTCCTTCGTTGCCTCTTCTATTAGTCTCATCCTCTCTTCAAGAGAGAAGAAGTAGTTTTTCAATGGATTGATCATGACCACAACGTAGAGCTCATCTACCATTTTGGAAACTCTTTTTATAACGTCTAAGTGCCCCAGAGTTATTGGATCGAATGAACCTGGATACATAGCCTTCAAGATGGATTCCTCCTTTAGTGGTTTTTGTTGATTTCCCGTAGATGTTCAAACATCTCTTTGTAAGAATAGAGGCTTTTATCTATGGGTGTCAGGAAATTCTCAAGTCCAAAGGGTTTCAAGGCTTCTCTTGCCCTGAACTCAAATCTTTCCAGAGCTTTTTTAGCCATGGAATCAAACCAATCCATCTTCTCTTTTATGATTTCCAAGGTTTTCGAAGGTATAACAGCCATCATTCCTTCATCCACATCCACTGATTTTCCCATGGCAAGAACGAGCACTTTTCCCCTGAAGGTTCTTACCTTTACGTTTTCTCCGCTTTCGAATGAAAAGATGGTGCCTCTCACACCAGCCGTTACACCTTTGGATTCCATGATGATAGTCGAACGTATAGACAGCTTTTTGAGGGTTTCTGTTAAAACATCACCTGCTTGAACCTTGATTTTTACAATAAAATCGTTTTTGCCTTTTTTAACCATTTTAACGTAAATGGCCGATTGAGGAGTTACAGAAAATTTAGTGTTTCCAGGCCCCTCGAGTATCGCATACGAGTCCTTGGAAGTAAACAAGCTGTCCCCTGGAAACAGTTTTGTTCCTGCACGCACAGCTTCGACGATTTCCGATCCTTTCCTCTTTATTCCGACATTTCCGCCAAACTCTTTTACTACAAGGTACCAATCTTCCATTTCCAGGGTTTCTTTAGGCAAAACGAGAGTTTCAATTCTGTGTATCTCGTCTTCAACTTTTACTTCAATGATTCCTATTCTTACATCTTGAGCAGGTTTGAAAACGAATTCCCCAAAGCCACTGTCTATGAGCACTCTTTTTGAGACCGCTCCATCGCGGCTTTCCAAATCTACGCTGCCATCATATGGAAAGCCGCTTATTCTCAGGACAGACAGGTAGCCCCGGTTTTCCACTCCTGCTATGACATCACCTTGAAACGATACAGATACATCGTAAAAGTCCAAGGAAAAAGCAAAAGAGACAAGAAGTATTAGGATAAAGAATGAAAATGATCTCATCAACTCACCCCCAGCCTCATTTGACTTTCTCTTTTATCTTCTCAAATATCTGAATAATTGCTTTGGCGGCATCTCCTTGCGAATATTCTACAACAGCTTTTCCATAAACGTTCGCCTTTACCACATCTGGATCAAAAGGAATCTTTCCAATTATTTCGATCCCTTCTTCCTCACACCATTTTTCTATTTCTTTTGTCTTATCCTCGTTGATGTCGTATTTGTTAATGACAACGCCGAATTTTCGTCTGAACTGTCTTGTGAGGTCCACGATCCTTTTCAGGTCGTGAAGACCGGAGGATGTTGGCTCGGTGACTATCACTACGTATGTAACTCCTGTTATCGAAGACGAAGCAGGGCATCCTATTCCGGGTGCTCCATCTATGACCAGAACTTCCTTATTTTCTTCTTTTGCTTTGTTTATTGCCAATTTCCTCACTTCTGCTATCAACCCCCCAGATGTTTCCTCGCCCGGATCCAGTAAAGCGTGCACGACATAAGATCCTGTTTTTTCCGAGATAGAGAGGAAATAGTCTCCACTTCTTTCGTCTTTCAGTTCTA
The DNA here is from genome assembly GCA_026993805.1 of Thermotogaceae bacterium. Classification (GTDB taxonomy): domain Bacteria; phylum Thermotogota; class Thermotogae; order Thermotogales; family Thermotogaceae; genus JALWSA01. Next base: position 15,394 of record JALWSA010000049.1, read on the forward strand.
TGGCATCGACCGGGCAAGCCAAAACACATGCCCCGCATCCTTCGCACGCATATTTATCCACATAATACATCCCTTCTTCATCTGTATAGATCGCATCAAAACGGCATACTTGCTCACATACGCCGCATTTTATACAAAGCTCATCGCTTATTGTGGCCTTTTTTCCACCGACGTATTCCGTTGTCTCTAACACTTTGGGGGAAAGCACAAGATGAAGGTTAGGAGCATCGACATCGCAGTCGACCATTATGAGTTTCTCTTTGTCAAATAGAAAAGCAAGCGACGCTGATAACGTGGTCTTTCCGGTTCCGCCCTTTCCGCTCACAACCGCGACCTGGATCATGCTACCATCCCCTTTATCTTTTCATAGAGCTCTATGAAGGCTTTTTTCCAATCATCCAGGTGCTTAACGAAGAGTTCGCCACGAGAGTAGTGATGGGCAATTCGCCTGTCAAAGGGTATTCTCATTAAAACTGGTATTTCTTCTTTTTCGAGAAATTCGTCTAAATCCTTGAAATTCGGATCGTAGCGGTTGATCACAACGCCTCGTTTAATCCCCATTTCGTCTACCACTCTGAGTGCCATTCTCAGATCATGGAGTCCAAATGGTGTGGATTCCGTTACCAGAACGGCGAAATCGCTCTTTCTTAGACTTTCGACAACAGGACAGGATGTTCCAGGTGGGGAGTCTATGATCGTTACATCGAAATCTTTTTCCATTTCCTTTTTCAGCTCTCTGATAATCTTGACTCCAGAAGGTTCGCCTATGTTGAGCAATCCCATGCCAAACAAAATTCCTTCTTTGGTCACACCGTATGAGATTTTCCCGATTGATTTGGGTTTTTCCGATATTGCCTTTTCAGGGCAGACCATTGTACAGGCGCCGCATCCATGGCACAGGTAGTCGAAGACCATCACAGTAGTTGGAAAGACGACGATTGCCCCAAATTGGCATACTTTTCCGCATTCACCGCAGAGGGTGCACTTCTCTTTGTCAACAACTGGTAGAAGAATGTCAACGGACCTTTCTCTGTGAAATTCGATATCGAAGAATATGTGATCGTTTGGTTCTTCAACATCTGCGTCAAGGAGTTGTACTTTAAGACCCTTTTCTCTCAAAACATAAGCGAGCGATGTCGAAACGGTGGTTTTTCCCGTGCCTCCTTTTCCGCTCAGAACGTTTATTATCACTCTCATCCCTCCCGTGGTGAATATATATGCTTCAAGGATATATAGTTTACATCTATCTGGCTGGAATTTGAAGCTCGAAATTTGGAAGACCTATTTTGAACAAATTTCAGAAAATATGGTCTATAATAATGCCGTGAGGGGGCGAATGGTCTCGACGGGGATGGTGATCCCCGGGAAGCGGGCCGAGGTTGCCCGCCTCCTCGTAAAAAAGGGCGGGGAAAAGAAGAAGTGCCAACGAAGCGATGCCTGTTGCCGCCTGACGGAGAATAGGCGGCCGTCCCCTCCAAAGCGTGGGACCGGGCTTTGGATGTGGGGCGTGACCGATCCGGTCCCAACCCGTCAGTAGCGCCTCCCGACTGACGGGAAATTAAAGGGAGGCTCTGCCATGCCCGAGCCTGCCCGTGGGCGCGGGGTGGCGAGATCTAAAACACGGGCTGCGCCCGGAGATGCCCGGGGTGATCCATCCTCGGACGGGGGTTCGAATCCCCCCGCCTCCACCATCAAAACTTCAAAACTTACCCGCAAATTGCGGGCCATTTTTTTGTCATGGGGGGATCGCTATGAATGAGAGATTTTGGCAAAGCCTTAAGGACATCGTGGAAGCAAGGCTCAAAGTTGGTTCGACTCATTCTTTCGATCATGTAGAGCGGGTGACGCGCTTTGCCATTTATATAGGAGAAAAAGTCGGAGCAGATATGGATGTTTTAAAGGCAAGCGCACTTCTTCACGACATAGCAAGAGACTTGGAGGATGAGAACCCCGCGATAGATCACGCTGAAGAAGGAGCAAAGATGGCAGAGAAGATTTTAGCGGAGCTTGGTTTTCCAAGAAGTAAGATCGAAAGCGTTGTTTATGCTATAAGGGTGCATAGGTTCAGAAAAGGGGAAAAACCAAAGACAATAGAAGCACAGATTCTCCAGGATGCTGACAGACTCGATGCCCTTGGTGCGATGGGGATATACAGGACCATATATCATTCTGGAAGACTGGGAAGGAGCGTTGAAGAGACCGTTAAACATTTCAAAGAGAAGATTTTAAGGCTCCCTGATTTTATGAACACACTTGTGGCTAAAGAACTCGCCAGGAAAAAGGTTAAAATAGTGAAGGAGTTCGTTGAGGCCTTGGAAGCAGATATGCGGGGTGATATTCTCTGAAAGCCTTGGCAACTTTTCTCATCACACTGCTCTTATGCATACAAGTTTTTGGGGTGAAAGTCGACGCTGGCAGGCATCCCTTGAGGATGACCGTTTCCAATATAGGAGTTATCGTCGTGGACTCCCTCGCATCTAAGGTGTACATCGTAGATGGCTATGGCATTAAATCGATCATCTCGGGATTGAACTTTCCAGTCTGGGCCAGATACTGGGATGGGAAAGTGTACATAAGTGATGTTGAAGAGAAAGAGGTGTCTGTTTGGAGTATGGATGGGAAGAAGAGATCTTCCTTGGAAATCTACAGGCCTGAGATGCTAAAGATATACAGGGGAAAGGTGTATGTTTCTTCCGGAAAAGCGATATATGAGCTCGACAAAAATTTGAACGTTCTGAGAAAATGGGTTTTTCATTCGAATTCTGTATATTTTTATTTCTTCGGCGATGAGATGATTTATCTCAATTACTGGCAGTGGAAAGACGGTCCCGATGTGGAGATAGTGGATCTGAAGACCGGGAAATTGGCAAGAGCCCTTGAGCTGGGGCTTGAAAGACCTCTGAGATATTTGAGATATGGAGATATGGATGTATTTTTGGGATACAAGAGCGGTGATGTTGTATTTGTTAAAGGCATGGATGTCGTTTGGAGAGTGAATCTTCCACCTTTTTCATATGACATGGTCGAGTACAAAGGGAAGATAGTCGTTTCAAACCTTTACAGAAGCGGTCTTTATGTGATAGACCCTGTTGTCAGGAGTGTTGAACATGTAGATTTGCCATATCATTTTGGCGATTTAACGGTGCTCGGTGATTTTCTCATCGGAGGGGCTGTTTACGAAAACGCTTTGGTAGTCCTCGATAATTTCAGGCTTGTGAGTAAAGAAGAATGTGGCTATCCTGTAATGGTAGGTGTGTGGAAAGGGCAGGCTGTTGGGCTTTGTTCGAACGAAGGGGCTGTTTGTTTTGTCAATTTGTGGTGATAGAATCAATCGGGGGTGGTTTTGATGGATGTTATAGAAGGTGTCATCAGAGAAATGCTGGATCAGAGAAAGCTTTCAAGGGCAAGAGCCCTTTTAAGCATTTTTGCCGACGAATACCCGCATCTTCTATTTGAACTGGAGGTCCTTTCGGGAAATTACGAAGCAGCACGTGATATTTATGAGAACTTGGATGAGGAACGTAGGAAAAAGTATCATGCCATGTACGAAGAAGTCAAAGCTTATTTGGCAAAGGGAGGATATAGGAAAGATCTCAAAGAAGCGGTCGCAGAAATGGAGAAAAAGAACTATCAAGGTGCCCTCGCGTTGCTCGAAGGGATAACCAAAGATTATCCTGAGCTTTTGGAAGCGTTTGCGCTAAAGTACGAAGTTTACATGAAAAGGGGAGACAAAACTAAGGCAAAGGCTTTGGAAGCTGTCATAAAGAGACTGGATCCAAGCCATCCAGTCCTTCTGGAAGATATCCATAGGGATAGATTCTCGCTTCAGAATGTCTTAGAACCCGTCATCTTGGGTGCCATAATCGCCGTTCTCGTTCTTTCTCTTGTCATACTCGTCGTGATGCCAAAAGGTGAGTTATCTCTTCCCGAAAGCTCTATTGGCCGCATATCAGCACAGGTGAGTAGAGTTGCGAGCGATGTAAAGTTCTCGAAAGACGAACTTCTCAGCGCCATAAGTGCCAACGGAGAAGATCTGAGGAACTCCATAGCCGTCATGTTGAGTGATGTATCGAAGGATGTAAAAGGAAATATCGAGTCTCTCTCTCGCTCTGTGAGCGACCTTGAGAGGAGAATCGGAGGTGTTGAAGCCAAGATAAAGGATCTGGAAAAGAGCGTGTCGGAGCTCTCGGGAAGGCTTCCATCCGCCTCCGCTATTCCGCTCCGCTACGTTCTTGTGCCTGGCGAAGAAGTCTACAGACCTTCGTCGGAGCTTGACAGGGCTAAAATCGCCTGGCTTGCTGGCTATGTCCTTTTCTTGAAGGGAAGCTATGACGATGCTATAGATCTTTTCAACAGTTCTCTCGGAATAATCGAAAAGAAATTCCCAAGGGTTTACTTCCATGACGATTGCTATTACTACCTCGCTCTCTCCTATTACATGAAAGGCGATGTGGATAAAGCCAAGAAGTTCTTCGCTGAGTTTAAAAAGCTCTTCCCAAGAAGTGAATATGTGGACGATGCCGACTTCTTTCTTGAAAAGTTGAGCGGAGGTGAAGGCTCTTGATTGAAGACTACATTGGCTTTGATGAAAAGCGCCTTGAAGAGCTCGTGCAACAGATAAAGGAAAGAGATAAAGAGATAAGGGCTTTTATCACTTATGTGGATAAGCCAACAAGTTATGAAGGGCCTTTTAAGGGTGTTCCTGTAGCGGTAAAGGATAACATCGTGACGAAGGGAATCAGAACCACATGCGCTTCTAAAGTTCTTGAAAATTACGTTCCGCCGTATGATGCAACCGTTGTTGAAAGGCTAAAAAAGGCTGGTTTTGCAATAGTTGGGAAAACGAACCTCGACGAATTTGCAATGGGATCGAGCACTGAAAGATCGGCGTTCTTCGTTACCAGGAACCCACTGGATCTTGAGAGAGTACCTGGCGGAAGCAGTGGAGGTTCTGCGGCGGCGGTTGCGGCAGATATGGTCCCTGTTGCTCTGGGAAGTGACACCGGTGGCTCGATAAGACAACCGGCGGCTTTCACCGGGATCTTTGGTTTCAAGCCAAGCTATGGACTCGTCTCAAGATACGGTCTGGTTGCCTTCGCTTCTTCTCTCGATCAGATAGGTCCCATGGCGAGATCCGTCAAGGATATAGCGCTCGTGATGCAAGTGATCCATGGGAAAGACGAAAGAGACAGCACCACTCTTGATGTAAAGATAGATTTCATGAAAGATCTCGAGGAGGATATAAACGGCATGAAATTTGCCGTTCCAAAGGAGATATTCGAATACGAAGGTCTGAACGAAGATGTTGCAAATTCATTCGAGGACTTTGTGAAGCTCCTTGAAAAGCTTGGTTGCAAGGTGGAAAGGGTATCTTTGCCGAGTTTGAAGTACTCCGTTGCGGTATATTACATAATCGCACCGTCTGAAGCCAGCTCGAACCTTGCAAGGTACGATGGGGTCAGGTACGGGCTCAGAGAAGCGGGAGAGAATTTGAGGGAAATGTACATGAAAACGAGAAATTCAGGTTTTGGCGAAGAGGTAAAAAGAAGAATCCTTCTTGGGACTTTCACATTGAGTGCCGCTTATTACGAAGCCTATTTTTACAAGGCTCAAAGAGTAAGAAGAAAGATCGCAAACGAGCTTTACGAGGTTTTGAAGGATTACGATGCAATTCTAACGCCTACAGCTCCGGTACCGGCTCCGAGAATAGGCGAGATAAAAGACGAACTAACCTACTATCTTATGGACATATTCACAATACCGGCAAACCTTGGTGGGCTTCCCGCAATAAGCGTTCCGTTTGGCAGAAGCGGGAATATGCCACTCGGGATGCAGATAATCGGAGGGAGGCTTGAGGATGTCAAGGTTCTCAGAATAGCAAGGGCCGTTGAGAAGGCGGCGATATCATGAGGTACAAGGTTTCAAGGGATCCAATATATTCCGAGATATTTATTTCCCCGCTTGAGAAAGTCATAATAGACGCCAAGCCTGTACAGAGATTGCGTTTTCTTTCCCAGCTTGTCGGTGCAGAAATGGTGTATCCCGGTGCGAGTCATACGAGATTCGCGCACTCTCTCGGTACCATGCACATAGCCGGGATGTACGCCGAGCATCTCTTTCCTGAAGACGCTTCGAAGATTAGGATTCTGCGGGTTGCAGGACTTCTTCATGATATAGGGCATGGGCCTTTTAGTCATCAGTTCGATGATGTCGTTTACCCTATGGCCGGAATAGAAGGCGGCCACGATGAATACAGGGACAGGATAATACTGGAGCTTCTCCCAGATCACATCGAAGAGTCCTTCGAAAGACTCGTAGATCCAGAAAAGAAGGAAGAAGTTCTTGAAGATCTGAAAAGCTCCGTTGGAAGCTTTGGAAATTTTCGTGAAGGGATAAAGGTCTTTTTGGAGAAGGTAGTAGAAGTCTTCGCGGGGGAGGAGAGTGGAAGCGTTGAGTTCAACATAGTTCAAGGGCCGCTCGGTGCCGACAGAATAGATTTTATTTTGCGAGATTCGTACAGCAGTGGAACGAGAACATTTGGAACGGGAGCGCCAGATAGAATAATAAGGAACTCCTTGGTGGCTAAGAAGAACGGGAAAGAAGTTCTGTGTTACAGAGCGAAGGTGATGGACGACATATATGCGGCTCTATTTGGGCGCTTTATGATGTACAAGAATGTGTATTTCCATAAAACATCCAGAGCGGCAGATCTTATGATACAGCAAATGCTCAGGCATTCGTACAAACCGCTGAAGTTGGGGGAGAGAGTGAAGGATCTTGAAAAATTCGTTGAACTAACGGATGCAACGATCATCGAGGAGATAAAGGTAATATACAGGCAGGTAGAGGGAAAGGAAGAAATAACTGAAGATGAAAAGAGCATTATCAAAGCATATGAGATTTTGCAAAGGCTTTTGAAGAGAGATCTCTGGAAAGTAGTAGTTGAGATGCCTTTTTCCATAGAAGGCATAGATCCAGCTCTCGTGAGCAAGTCTCTTGCTTCCGAAACCCTTGAGAAAATGAAAAAGCGCCTCGAAGAAGTGCTTGATGGCGAGCACGACGAAGGAGACGAGCCGCTTTTGAAAGAGGTCTTGTCAAATTTCGATGAGATGTTCGTCGTCGATACGCCTTACAAGCTAACTCTGGTGCACCCAGAAGAATTCATCCAGAGTCATGTCCTCATTTACAACGGAGAAGAGATCATGGATTTCGAGGAGTATGTTAAGAGATACCCCGCCTACCGCCTCATGACGAACAATCTAATTCAGATATTGAGGATATATTCCACAAAGGATGTACGGCCGATCTTGAAAAAATACAACATAGTTCCAAAGGAAAGAGTCAGGATGGTGACCAGGTGGTGAGAAAGGTTGCTCTGATACTTATAGATATCGCTCTCACGGCTCTGGCAGGAGTCGCAGCACTTTTTATGAGATTCGGTTTCGATTTTCAGGAAATGGCAAAGTATTCCCCTTCCGTTTGGATTTACGTATTGGTCTCTGCTGTGATTTATATATTAAACGGCAATCATAAAGTGATTTGGGCATACGCCTCTCCTTCAGATATGTTTTCTTTGTTTCGCGGGACGCTTCTCTCCTATCTTTTCACAGTTCTCATGCTACACTTCTGGAAAATCGCGATCCTTCCAAGATCTGTAGGAGTTATGATGTTTCTCGGAAGTAGCGTTCTTCTAATGATGAGCAGAATTTTTTGGCAATGGATTTCTGGATACAGCGTGAGTAAAGGCGAGAAAAGGGTGCTCATCATAGGAGCTGGTGATGCGGGAACGATGCTGCTTGAGGATTTCGAGAGAAGGCCCTCTCTTGGAAGAGTGGTTGCATTTCTGGACGATTCCAAAAGAAAGATAGGAAGGAAGATAAGGGGAGTGCCTGTCTGGGGTCCTATAACGCGCGCCATGGAGGTAGTGGAAAAACTCAATGTGGATGAGGTCATAATAGCTATACCTTCTGCGAGCAAGGATCAGATGAGAAGAATCCTTGATTCTCTGGATTTGAGAAAAGTGAGGGTGAGGACGCTCCCGGGTATATACGAGCTCACGGACGGGAAGGCAAGAGTGGGACACTTAAGGGAGGTATCCGTTGAAGACATACTCGGAAGGGAAGAAGTTAAGGTAAACCTTGAAGAGATAGGATCTTACATAGGCGGGAAGAGAGTACTCGTCACCGGAGCGGGAGGCAGCATAGGTTCTGAGCTTGTCAGACAGATAGCAAAGTTAAAGCCTTCGCTCATAGCACTTCTTGGCAAAGGGGAGAACAGTATCTACACAATAGATGAGAGATTGGCAGATGAATTTCCAGATGTTGGTAGGGTCAGGATCATAGGTGATGTCGCGGATCAGAGGTGGATGAGGAGGGTTTTTGAGGATGTACGACCCGAGATAGTTTTTCACGCAGCAGCTCACAAGCATGTGCATCTTATGGAAGAAAATCCTTATGAGGCTTTCAGGGTTAATGTTCTTGGAACGAAGACGATAGCGGAGCTTTCGTGCGAGTTTGGCGTTGAGCGCTTTGTTTTCATATCAACGGATAAAGCCGTGAATCCCACTTCAATAATGGGTCTTAGCAAAAGAGTTGCCGAGCTATATTTACTCTATGGAGTTAAAGAATGCGGGACAAAGATAGCGGTTGTGCGATTTGGAAATGTGATAGGGAGCAGAGGAAGTGTTATACCGAAGTTTCAGGAGCAGATAAAAAGAGGCGGTCCGGTTACGATCACAGATCCGAGAATGAAAAGGTATTTCATGTCAATACCCGAGGCGGTTTCACTCGTCCTTCAAGCTGGAGCGTACACGCAGGGAAGGGATCTGATGGTTCTTGACATGGGAGATCAGATCTCTATAGAAGAGCTTGCCAAGACTCTTATAATGCTTTCTGGTTTTGTTCCCGGTGAAGACATTGAGATTGTTTACACGGGAATCAGGCCAGGAGAAAAGCTTTACGAAGAGCTTCTCTATTCATACGAAAGGGTTTACGATACTCCGCACAGAAAGGTCTTGAGAGTGAAATCTGCGAGAACTTTTGAAGATGTCGGAAAAGTAGTTGAAGAGATTGAAAAACTTCTGCCAGGTGGTGACTTTCGCGCTCTTGTAAAGGCAGCGAAAAGAATCGTTCCGGAGTATTCAGGGAGGTGGAACGATGTGGATGGTGATAAGTGACACTCATGACAATATAGAAAAAGTCAAAAAAGCGGTTAGTATTGCAAAAAAAAGAGGTGTAAAGACGATTTTTCACTGCGGGGATATAGTTGCACCTTTTGTAGTTCCATATTTCAAGGATTTTGAGCTCTACATGGTGTTTGGGAACAACGATGGAGAATGGCTTTATTTAAAGGAAAAAGCCGGAGATACAATAGCAAAAGGTCCAAGGGAGATAACCGTAGATGATTACAAAGTCGCAATGATGCACGAGCCTTTCTTGCTCGAAGCGATAGCGAAATCCGGTCTTTATGATTTTGTCTTCTATGGTCATACACACGAGATCGATATAAGGGAAGAAGGAAAGGCTTTAATCGTGAATCCAGGTGAAGCGTGCGGGTGCCTTACCGGGAAAGCAACCGCTGTAATATTGGATCCTTCAACTAAGAGATGGGAGCTGATAGAGCTTTGATAGGTGACAGGATATTCCGCTTTGAGGTTATAGATTCCACAAACGATTACGCTCTTGAGCATTTCGATGTTTTCCACGATGGGGATGTGGTCATGGCGCTTGAGCAAAGGAACGGAAAGGGGAGACACGGGAGAAAATGGCATTCTCCCAGAGGCGGTCTCTGGATGAGCGTTATTTTCAAACCGAGAAAGATAAAAGACCTTGGTTTTTACACAAAGCTTGCTTCGGTTTCTCTGGCCACTACCCTTGAAAAGCTTGGTGTTTCACTCCTTATAAAATGGCCAAACGACATTCTTGTGGATCAAAAAAAACTCGCAGGAATTCTCACTGAAGGGATTTTCGAAGGGAAGGTTCCCAAGGTTGTGGTGGTTGGCATAGGCATCAACATAAACAACGAGATTCCAGATGATTTGAAAGAAATCGCGACGAGTTTTAAAGAGATAACAGGGAAAAGCATACCAATAGATGCTTTTCTGGATCTTTATTTGAAGATCATGAATTCTTTGAGAGAGAAATACAGAAACGCTTTGGGAGCTTTAACACGTGTGTGGAAGGGGAAACTCGACATAAGAGAAGGACAGCTTTTGGAATATTCTTCGAGACAGTGCAAAATAGAGAGGATATTGACGGATTCACTGGTTCTGGACTGTGGTGGCGAAAGGGTGAAGGTTTACGACATTCACAGGTAGGATAAAGGAAAATTTAATAGCCATAGTTCCGGGCTTCTTGCTTTTGCTTTTCTCTATAGCCTTTCACAGGTTTCCAAGGTACACCTTCGACGATTTTCTCGTCGTCTTTTTTCTACTCAGCTTGATGGTTGTCGTTAAGGGACTTGAAAGATCAGGGGTTGTGACTCTTTTCGCAGCAAAGCTTTCCAAATGGGGCGGCTGGGCCACTATCCTTGCTACGGCGATTCTCTCAGCCTTTGTAACGAACGATATCGCTCTGATCGTCATGATAACCATAACCCTTTCCATGGATATAGATAAAAAAGACAAGGAGTTATTAGTGATACTGGAAACGATCGCGGCAAACGGCTTTTCTTCTCTGACACCTTTCGGAAATCCGCAGAATATCTTCATTTATATACACTACAAATTGTCTCCCTTGGATATACCCCTTGCAGTGTGGTCCTTACCCGTTTTCGTGCTTGTGGTATCCATGGTTCTTTCAAAAGGAATAAAAGCCAAAGAGAATGATGCATTTTCCTTGAAGAAGAGAGGTTTTGTACACCTTGCGGCATTTGCTACAGTGCTTCTTTGCGTTCTCAAAATTCTACCGTTTTATGTGGCAGGAATTGTACTTATTGGATACATCTTCTTCGATGCGAAGTCATTCAAGGTGGATTATCCCCTTCTTTTGGCTTTTGTGTTTTTCTTTGGTTTAACAGATCTAATAGCTAAAACCGTGAACATATCGCTTGAGGGATGGAGGCTCTTTATCTCCTCTTCTATTTTCAGTCAGTTTATCAGTAATGTCCCGGCAGCTCTTTCTTTCGCCGACTTTACCGGCGATTGGAAAGCGCTTCTCTGGGGAGTGAATGTTGGCGGGTTTGGATTCATTCTTGCTTCTATGGCGAACCTCATAGCTTTCAGGATGTATAGGTTTAGTTTGAAAAGGTTTCACTTTTATTCATTTGTGATGTTTTTCGCTGGTGTTGTTGTATACTTAATTTTCGGGAGGTGATGGAGGGTGGCAATAAGGGTACATGTGAACGATCCATTGGATGATGAAGCTATGGAGCTTTTGAGAAGTAAAGGGGATCTTGAGGTTACATCCGAGCATCTTGATAAGGAAGAGCTTAAGAAGATCATGCCAGATGTGGAAGTGCTCGTTGTTAGAAGTGCCACTAAGGTAACGGCTGATGTGATAGAGGCTTCACAGAAGTTGAGGATAATAGCGAGGGCGGGCGTTGGACTTGATAACATCGATCTCGAGAAAGCCAAAGAAAAAGGCATAAAGGTGCTTAACACTCCGGGCGCAAGTGCCATTTCAGTTGCGGAGCTTACGATCGGTATGATGTTCGCCCTTTCGAGACACATAGCGAGAGGAACTATGGACCTTAAAGAGGGAAAATGGACGAAAAAGGAACTCAAAGGAGTTGAGCTTACCGGAAAGACACTGGGTATCATAGGGCTTGGGAGAATAGGAAGGGAAGTAGCGAAGAGAGCGCTTGGTCTTGGTATGAAAGTCGTGGCGTACGATCCTTATGTGAAGGAAATCGATATGGATGTATCTCTTGTTGACCTTGACGAGCTCTACAAAACAGCCGATTACATAACGGTACACGTTCCTTTGATGCCGGAAACAAAACATCTAATCAACGATGAAGCCTTTTCAAAGATGAAAAAAGGAGTGTTCATTATAAACTGTGCCAGGGGCGGTGTGGTCGACGAGAGTGCGCTTTTAAAGGCTTTGAAGGAGGGAAAGGTTGCCGGAGCAGGTATGGATGTCTTTGAGACAGAACCCCCGACGAGCGATATAGAAAAGGAACTGCTTTCGCTACCGAATGTTGTTGCGACTCCTCATATAGGTGCCTCGACAAAGGAGGCTCAAAAGAGGGTTGGAAAGGAGATAGTAGAGAAGATATTCGAAGCTCTGGGAATATGAAAGCGGCCCAATTGGGCCGCTTTTTTTATAGTTTATTCGCTAATTCTCCTTTTCCTATTTCCTTCAGTTTTTGTTTTAGTTCTTCCAGTGTGGGCATCGATGATGAGCTTCCCCTTTTAGATACCGCGATAGCTGAAGCTGCTATTCCTATCTCGGCGCTTTCCCTATCATCCAATCCCTTGAGCCTTCCCAGTATGAAACCAGCGTTGAAAGCGTCTCCCGCGGCTGTTGTGTCAACAACCTTGGCATCCGCTGCGGGAATGTCAAAGCTTTCTTTTGGCCCAAAAAACCTTATTCCCTTTTCTCCCATCTTAACAATGATGCTTTCCACATCTTTTTTAAGCAGAAACTTGACGGCTTTTTCAGTATCGGATTTTCCAGTGATGTTTCTGAGTTCTGCTTCATTTGGAGCCAGGTAGTCGAAGTATGAGAAAGCATCCCATGGTACTTTGGAGGGAAAGGAAGGATCTACATAAACCATCATTCCGGCTCTTTTAGCCATTGATGCAAGTTCGAAAACAGTGTCTGGCGGGAGCCCGAACTGAAGAAAAACTGCTGTTCCGTCTTCTACGAGTGTCCAATCTATCATCTCTGGCGTAAAGGAACAGTTCACTCCAGGATGGTTGAACATTGTGTTTTTTCCATCTTTGGTAACCACTATGGCGGTTCGTCCTGTCATGCCTTCGCAGACTTTGAGATGCGAGACATCTATTCCAGCGTCTTCCAATTTTTCTCTGATGAACCTGCCATAATCATCGTCACCCACACATCCTGTGATGCTAACATCGACGCCGAGTCTCGAAAGAGCAGTGGCAATATTTCCGGCTTTTCCACCCAAATCGACCACAACATCTTTAGCAAGGTTGTTTTCGCCGATCTTTATATCGTCCATGTAATAAAAGGTGTCTATATTGAGCTTTCCCGCTACTATGACCTTTTTCACGATATCTCACCTCTTATCATGTCTATCAGCTTCATCTTAGCCCCGTCTATAGCGACTCTTATAGCGTTTTTGATGGCTATCCTGTCGGAATTTCCATGGGCTTTCACAACGATTCCGTTCACGCCTAATATGAAAGCACCGCCATACTCCGAGGGATCGAGCATCTTTTTGAACTTTTGAAAGGCTTTTTTCATCATGAGTGCACCGAGGAGTGCAAAGACCCCTGAGCTTTTTATGGCGGATTTGAGGGTCTCGGAGACGAGTTTTCCGACACCTTCCATTGTCTTCATCGCTACGTTTCCCGTGAATCCATCTGTTACGACCACATCCACAACGCCAGTGTTTATATCCCTTCCCTCGACATTTCCATAAAAGTTTTCTCCCAGTTTTTCTTTCAAAAGTGCATAGGCTTCCTTGACCGTGTCTGTTCCTTTTATTTCCTCTTCTCCAATGTTGAGAAGACCAACTTTTGGGTTTTCCCTTCCCAGAATCTTAGCGTATGTCATTCCCATTATTGCGAAATCCAGAAGGTGTTCCGGTCTCACCGAAGCGTTTGCGCCGTTATCTATGAGAATGGTGAAACCGTTCGTGGAAGGTACCGGAACGGCCAATGCCGGCCTTTCAATACCCTCTATCTTCCCCACTATCGAGGTAGAGCCCAAAAAGAGCGGTCCAGTACCTCCTGCGCTAACGAAAGCGTCTATCTTTCCTTCTTTGAGCCAGGTGAGTCCGAGGTGCATTGAAGAGCTCTTTTTTCTGAGAACTTCCAGAGGTTTTGAGTCCATCTTCAGGTCGTCCGAAGAGGGCACAATCTCGGCGTTGGAGAGCCGTTCCTCGAGTAACTTTTCGGGACCGAAAGCCACGAGCTTGAAATCATACTCGTTAAGCGCCAAAAGAGCGCCCTCGATAATCTCCTCGGGCGCTCTGTCTCCTCCCATTATATCCAATCCAATCCTTATCATGGCGGTTTCACTCCGCTATTTCAAGAACTTGTCTTCCGTTGTAGTATCCACAATGCAGGCAAACCCTATGAGGCATCTTTGGTTTTCCGCAGTTCGGGCATATCTCCATAGCCACGGATATAGCCCTGTAGATCTTTGCTCTCTTCTTGTGAGTCCTGCTTCTCAATCTCTTTTGCTTTGGAACGGCCATCTCTCATCCCTCCTCCAATTTATCTTTGAGCTTGGCGAGGACCTCGAATTTGTTTTGAGACACCATAAATTTAGGAGCCTTGTCACACACATGGTCCGGATGTTCGTTCAAACTCACTCCACAATAGGGACAGAGTCCCTTACAATCAGGTCTGCAGAGAACCTGCTGTGGAACTTCGACGATCATTGCCTCTATTATTCTCTCAGTCAAATCCACTACCGGGTTAGAATAGTATATCACATTCTTGAGGTTTTCAAGTTCCATTTCCCTCGATCTACCCCGTGTTTCTTCGGGAAGGTACAGAGCTTCTATAGTGCCGTTTATTTCCACCCGCACTGGTGTCAAACATCTTGTGCATGGATGTTCTATAGCGGTCTTCACATACCCGCCTACGGCTATTCCTTCCTTTGCGCGTGCCACAACTATCTTTACTTTTATAGGTTCTAAAAACGGCATTTTTCCCATATCGAGCTCCAGGCAATCGAGGTCGAGAATACCTTCAAGCACGATCCTTTTTTTCTTTCTCAGCGTCCCGAGATCTATTTTCCAGTCCATGATCTTCACCACCTTTCAGAACTTCCAAAGTCTTTCTATACCCGATATCGATGAGCTCTATCCCTCTGCTGAAATCCAGACTGTCCACGTCGTCGAGTCCGTAATCCACATAAATACTGGCTTTCTTTGCTTCTATCTTTGCCATAGCAGCTTCTCTGAACGCATCCATAATGAGGAGATACGAGTTTGCGGTGGCTCGGGGGTTGGAAACAGACTTTTTACCTGCATCGAGAGCGACTATAAACTGCCCTCCAAGCTCGTGAGCAACGCTTACCGGCAGATTGTTTACAACCCCGCCATCTACAAGTCTTGCATCGCCCTTTTCAACGGGAGGAAAAAGTCCGGGTATCGACATCGAGGCTTTGACGGCTTCAGAGACCAGACCACTTTTTATAACCACAGCCTCTCCACTTCTTAGATCCGCCGTGAGCACATAAAGTTTTATTTTGAGATCCTCAAATCTCAAATCCCCGAATATTCTGTCGATTATCTTCAGCTTCTTTTTCAAGAAAGGAGCGCTTTTGAAAAAGTTCATATACGCGCATCCAAGAAATAAAAGTGCTTTTGAGAAGTTCCCTGCAGAGAATTTTTCCATGCTCATTTTGAGTTTAAAACCCGCAGCCGACCTTTTAGCGATATCGTACAAAGCGTCTGCTTCCCCCAGAGCAGCATATCCCGCTCCTATAAGAGCGCCCATGCTAACTCCCAATATTGCTTCTGGTTTGTACCCTTGCTCTTCCAAAGCTTTAAGAGCCCCGACATGGGCAAGTGCCCTTGCTCCTCCGCCTGATAAAACGTAGAAGATCATCTCAATCTACTCCTGAGCCTAAAGGGAAGCTTTGCACAACAAAAATGGTCAGGGGGGCGGGACTTGAACCCGCGACCTCCGGACCCCGATTCCGGCGTTCTTCCACCTGAACTACCCCCTGACCTGCTTTATATTATAACCCCGTTTTTACACTGCGTAATCAAAACCGCCCTGTTATGATATTTACAACGAGGCTGGTTTGTCAAGGCTTATGAGGAAGCCTATCAACGTGAGTTGAATTGATATGATATGAACTTTGAGGAGGTGGAAAACATGGGAGTGAAGATGGGGAAAAATGTTGTCGTAGAGGAGAATGTTAAGTTTGGTGAGAATGTAGTTATAGGCCACAATGTGGTGATAAGAAGGGATACTGTTATAGGAAACAACGTTGTAATAGCTGACAACACTGTTCTTGGCAAGGAACCAATGAAAGCAAAGGCGAGTGCTACGACTGAAAAGAGAGAACTCCCGCCGCTCGTTATAGGTGACAATGTAGCAATTGGAGCGGGATGTGTTATATACAGAGGTGCTGAATTGGGGGATCATGTCTTTGTGGGTGATCTGGCGACGATAAGAGAAGATGTGAAAATCGGTGAGGGTACCATTGTGGGGAGAGGGGTGACCGTTGAGAACAAGTGTGAAATAGGAAGGTGGGTTAAGTTAGAGACGAACGCTTACATAACTGCTATGTCGGTGATCGAAGATTACTGTTTTGTAGCGCCTATGGTTACTTTTACAAATGATATGTTCATGGGAAGGACTGAAGAGAGATTCAAATATTTCAAAGGTCCACATCTAAAGAGAGGAGCGAGGATCGGGGCGAATGCGACTCTGCTTCCCGGAATAGTCATAGGGGAGGATGCCGTTGTTGGAGCAGGTTCCGTTGTGACAAAAAATGTTCCTCCGAAAGTGATATATGTTGGTGTTCCTGCAAAGTATCTGAAAGAGGTGCCGGAGGAGCAGCTACTGGAAAATCAGAGTTTTTATAAGGGTTGATATTCTGGAAGTGGAATGAGTCGCGCATCATAATTGATTAAATGGTCTCATAAGGCTGCTGCAACAGTAGCTGAAGTTTGTTTATTGAGATACTGTATAAGAATTCGAGATGAGAACCAAAGTCGTGGATAATGACATCATACATGCTTTATAAGCCATGAAGTGCGTTTTGATTGGGAGGATGTTTATAAATAAAAAATGGCTCCGGCGGGAGGACTCGAACCTCCAACCACCCGGTTAACAGCCGGGCGCTCTACCGATTGAGCTACGCCGGAACCTCGCCGAGTAATTTACCACACAGCTTTTTCTCATGTCAAGATGTGTGGAAAGCCACCAAAAGCTCGCTTAATATGAATGTCTGTAATTCATGATTACAAGCCAGAAAACTGGCTCTGGAGATGCCCTTTCTTAGGTGGTATACTTCAAAAGGCTTTGAAGTTGATGCGACAGGAAGGAGGATGTTTCATGCCAGAGCAAGTGATTAAAAAAGCGCTCGAGGATGAACTCAGGGAATCGTATCTTAATTATTCCATGAGCGTGATCATCGGAAGGGCCATTCCGGATGTCAGGGATGGACTCAAGCCCGTGCAGAGAAGGATTCTGTACGGGATGAAAGAAATTGGCCTTACTCATAACTCTCCATATAGAAAGAGCGCGAGGATCGTTGGAGAGGTCCTCGGAAAATATCATCCCCATGGAGATTCTCCTGTTTACGATGCTCTGGTAAGGATGGCCCAACCATTCACGATGAGATACCCGCTTATTGATGGTCAGGGTAACTTCGGTTCCATAGATAGGGATCCACCGGCTGCAATGAGGTATACCGAGGCAAGGCTCACGAAGCTGGCCGAGGAGATGCTCGAGGATCTCGATAAAGAAACGGTTGAGATGGATCCGAATTTCGATGAGAGTTTGGTGGAACCGCGTGTTCTTCCCTCTAAAGTTCCCAATCTTCTTATAAACGGATCGACTGGTATAGCAGTCGGAATGGTAACTTCAATTCCTCCTCACAATTTAACCGAGATAATAGACGGTCTTATAGCTCTTATAGATAATCCAGACATTGAAGTGAAAGATATCATGCGATATGTCAAGGGTCCGGACTTTCCGACAGGTGGCGTGGTTATAAATCCGGATTCTCTTCTCAAGATTTACGAGACGGGAAAGGGATCCATAAAGATAAGGGGAAAGGTGCATTTTGAGGAAGGAAAAAGAAGAAATGCAATCGTTATAACCGAAGTTCCGTACGGTGTTAGCAAAGCAGGGCTCATTGCGGAAATCGCAAGATATGCCCAGAGCAGCAGTTCGATTCCCATAAAGAACATAAGGGACGAATCTGACAAAAGAGGCCTCAGAGTCGTAGTTGAGATACCTAAAGATGTTGACTGGCGCATAATACTCAACAATCTCTATGTCCATACATCTCTTCAGACAAGCATGAACGTTCAGATGCTGGTGATAGATGAGCTCAAGCGTCCAAGACTCATGAGCTTGAAAGGACTCATGCAGGCGTTCATAAAGCACAGGTTTATTGTAATAAGAAGAAGAGCCACTTATGAGCACAGGATTTATTCAAAGAGAGCGCATGTTTTGGAAGGTTTGATGAAGGCGGCGAAAGCGATAGATACGGTCGTAGATATAGTGAGGACGAGCAGGAGTGTGGAGGATGCGAGAAAGGAGCTCATGGAGACTTTAGATGTGACGGAAGAGCAGGCCAAAGCAATTCTTGATATGAGGCTTTCGCGTCTCACTATTCTGGAGATGTCAAAGCTTCAGGAGGAGTACGAGGACCTTCTTAAGAAAATAGAAGCGACGAAAAAGATCATGGAAAGCGATGAAGAAGTTTACAGGATAATGAAGGAAGAATTTTTGTATCTGAAAAAGGAATATGGAGACGGGAGAAGGACTCAGATAGGCGGAGATGAAGAGATGCCGGAGCAGTATTCCAAAGAAGATCTTCTCATAGATGAAGATGTCGTGATAACGCTCTCGAAGAACGGATACCTGAAGAGCACGCCGCTAAAGAGCTACAGGCTTCAGAAGAGGGGAGGCAAGGGCCTTAAAGGCGCAAAGGTTTCGGAAGAGGATGCGATTGTTCTGATGTCAGTTGGAAGGCTCAAAGGAACAACGCTTTTCATAACGTCGAATGGAAGAGCGCTCGCTATAAAGAACTACGACATAGACAAGAGCTCGAGAGGCACAAAGGGCAGGAAAGTGCAGAGCTATGTGAAGCTTACCGAAGGAGAAAAGATAGTCGCTATGACTCAAATAAACGGTGTCGAGGGAGATCTCGTTCTGGTAACCAAGTGGGGAAGGATTAAGAGGGTCGCGTTGAGCGATCTTGAGAGTGCCAAAACGAGCAGAGGTGTCAGGGCTTTGAGACTGGACGAAGGAGACGCGGTAGTTTCCGGCGTGGTGGTAGATGATGAAAAAGCCACAGTGCTGATAGCCACCGCTGAGGGTAAAGCCATAAGATTCCCGATTTCGGATGTCAGAAGGATGGGAAGAGCCGCTGCAGGCGTTACCGCAATAAGACTTTCAGAGCATGACGAAGTCGTTGGCATGGTTATGGTGAGAAGTGATGATGAGCATGTTCTAACCGTCACTTCCATGGGATATGGAAAGAGGACCCCGGCGAGCGAATACAGACCTCAGAGAAGGGCGGGCAGCGGACTGAAAAGTATAAACATAACCGAGAAGACAGGCAAAGTGGTGGGCATCGAAATCGTCAAGGACGAAGATGAGGTCGTTTTGATAACCAAGAAAGGTACGGTTATAAGGTTCCCGGCGAGTGATGTTTCGCTTTTGAGCAGATATGCGAGGGGAGTCAGGCTTATAGTTCTGGCAGAAGGGGACGAGATTTCGCAGCTGTCGGTGGTGGAATGAATGTACAGGGAAATTTTCCACACGGCGGATGTTGCATACGAGATAGAATTCGAAGATGTCGAGGGTCTTTTTTCGAATATAGCCCAAATTCTCAGAGAGAATACTGAGTATGTTCTGAAAGGCGAGAAGCGCCGAGAGAGCTATGAAATCTCCGAAGAGCTTGAGGACTCTATCTTCGATATTGGAAACGAGATGATTTACATGATAGATTCTGGATGGGTGCCTTTGGGTGTAAAATTCATAGATGGTGAATTGGAGGTTGAATATGTTTCGGCAATCGTCACACGGTTTCCATTTAAAGCTCTGACATATCACATGCTCAATGTTGAGGATTTGGGGGATAAAAAGAAAGTCAAGGTGGTGTTTGATGTGTGAAGGAGCTGACCGAAAAGCAAAAGAAGGTTTTGAAGTTCATCGAAGAATACATAGAGCAGCATGGTTTTTCACCTAGCATAAGGGAAATAGCCAGAAGGTTCAGGATAACCCCAAGGGGTGCGCAGATGCATTTGAAAGCACTGGAAAAGAAGGGTTACATAAAAAGGGGAAGTGGGAAGGCACGTGCCATGAGTCTTTCAAAACACGCGGAAGGGGTCGTTCTTCCTGTTCTGGGAGAAATAGCTGCTGGGGAAGCGATAGAGATGATTCCCGAGATGGACGAAGAGATAGAAGTTCCAAAGAGTATGGTCATTCCAGGTTTTGAGCATTTTGTTTTGAAGGTCAGAGGTAACAGTATGATAGGAGATCACATCGTGGATGGAGACTATGTAGTTATAAGGAAACAGAGTGCGGCAGATTTTGGAAGCATAGTGGCGGTTTCGATAGATAACCAGGAAGCGACTTTAAAGAGAATATATATGGAAGGCGGGAAGGTAGTGCTTAAACCTTCCAATCCGGAGCTCAGTCCCATAGTCGTAGAGCCCGAAAGGGTCAGGATTTTAGGGAAACTTGTAGGGGTTATAAGGATATACTAAAGCACGGGAGGGATGTGGATATGTTCAGGTCATATGATAAGGAAGGGATAGTGGTCATAGTTCCTGAAGGGGAGCTTGATGTAACGAATTCCTCCCAGTTTAAAGAAAAGGTTCTATCGGAGTATGTGGAAGCCGGAAAACCCAATATAGTGATAGATATGTCTTATGTTGGGTACATGGACAGTTCTGCTTTGGGAGCGATTATAAGCATTTTCAAACATGCGAAAATGAACGGAGGAGGAGTTGCAATAGCAGGATTGGTTGACCCTGTCAGAAGGCTCTTTTCCTTGACCGCACTCGATAAAGTTATACCGATCTATTCCAATGCAGAAGAGGCTCTTGAAAAGATGAAGTGAGGTGCTAAAGATGTTTCCCTTTTCTTTGGTAGATGAAGTAGTCGTTCTGAGGCCTACGGGAAGTCTGGATATATCGAATGCACCGGCTTTCAAGGAGTGGGTTTCTGATACTTTTTTGGATTCTGGGAAAAAGTACATAGCCGTCGATCTTTCAGAGGTTGAGGCCATGGACAGCTACGCTTTAGGCGTGCTCATATCGCTTTACAAGCACCTCAGGATGAGAGAAGGGATGCTGTTTTTGATTTCTCCAAGGGATGCCATGAAAAGGATAATAGAGATGACTTCCTTGGATAGAATAATCCCCGTTGTGGGGAGCGTAAATGATATTCTGGAGAGGATAAAATGAGGGTTGCGATAGGAAGTGATCATGCAGGTTTCAGATTGAAGGAATCTCTTAAAGAGTATTTAGAAGATATGGGTGTGGACTTCGTGGATGTCGGAACCGATTCTGAGGAAAGTGTGGACTATCCAGATTACGCAAAGAAGGTCTGCGAACTTTTGAAAAGAGGAGAAGTGGATAGAGGAATACTCATATGTGGCACAGGGCTCGGTATGTCGATGGCTGCCAACAAGTGCAGAGGAGTGAGGGCGGCACTCTGTCTCTTCCCTGAAATGGCAAGGCTTGCAAGAAGCCACAACAATGCCAATGTTCTGGTTCTGGCGGGGCGTTTGATGGGAGCAGAGCTGGCCAAATGGACACTGAAAGCTTTTCTTGAGACCGAGTTTGAAGGTGGCAGACACGAGAGGAGGATAAAGAAACTGGAGGGAATAGAATGAAAATAATGGAAAGAATTTACGAGGTGCCATGCGAGGCGCTCCAGGAGTTAGAGGAGCGCCTTTTTGATATAGGTGAGAATAGATTTGCCGTGGAAATCACTGAACATGGTTGTTACTTCAAAAGTTATAGTGGTGAAATTGACAGGTTCTTGGAAAGTCTCGGATATGAAGCGATAGAAGAAAGAGAAGTCGATCCGCTCGAATGGGCGGATAACCTCTTAAAAGAGCCCTTTGAAATTGCTGAGGGCGTGATCGTGGATCCCGCAGGAAATTACGAAGGCGATGGCATAGTCTTGAGGATACCTCCCGGAATGGCTTTTGGGACGGGTATTCATCCAACAACGAAAATGTGCGCGGATTTTATGCTGAAAGTTAATTTGAAGGGCAAGAAAGTTTTGGATGTAGGAACGGGGAGCGGGATTTTGGCGATATTGGCCAAGAAGCTTGGTGCAAAAAGAGTCGTTGCCGTGGATAATGATCCTCTGGCGGTTGAGATTGCAAAGGAGAACGCTGCTAATAATTTTGTGGAGATTGATGTCAAAGTCTCGGACCTTTTGAGCGATGTCGATGGCACATTTGATATCATAGTGGCGAACATTGTTCCACCTGTTCTGGAAAGGCTGGCAGATCAGATCCTTAAAGTCGCAAAGCCTGGAAGCATTTTGATAATATCAGGAATCGATGAAGGAAACGAAGGAGTGGTAGCGAAGTTTCTTGAGAGAGGCTTTTGGAAAGAGGCTACAGGGAGTGATGACGGATGGATGGCAGTGATGCTGAGGTTGTAAAGCGGCAGCTTGGAAGGGGTGATATCACCTTCTTCAGGGTTATAAGGCGGTGTTCTTACGGATGGCCAATGGTTATAGAGTGTTTTCCTGAAAAGGACGGAAAGCCTTTCCCCACCCTTTACTGGCTCACCTGCCCGCATCTGAGAAAAGAAGTATCGAGGCTGGAAGAAAAGGGTTGGATAAAGAGGTTCGAGGCTCGCGTTCAAGAAGATGTCATCTTTCGGGAGAGGCTAATAAAAGCGCATGAGGAGATCAAACAGCGGCGCGAGAGGTTGATAAGAGACGAAAGCTTAAGGAGAATATTGTCGGAAGTTGGAAGCGGTGGGATCAGGGATTTAACCAAAATAAAATGCCTCCATCTTCATTTGGCTGATTATCTTGCGGGAGTCGATAATCCGGTTGGTGAAGAAATATGGATGATGATAGGTAGAAAAGAGTGTGATGGCGGGAGAATCTGCGAAGAGCTCGGAGTCGATAGATATGAGAGGTGATTTCTTTGGGCAATGAAAGAGTGGATTTCGTTGACAGTGTTGTGATCATAGTTAAAGGCGGAGATGGCGGAAACGGTGCCGTGAGTTTCAGGAGGGAGAAGTATGTTCCTAAAGGCGGGCCGGATGGTGGGGATGGTGGTGACGGGGGATATGTTTATCTTTTGGCCAATCCCCAGCTTTCAAGTCTTACGCATCTCATGGAAGAGGATAAATATTTTGCCGAGAATGGAAAGCACGGAGCAGGGAAGAAAAGACATGGAAGAAATGGAAAGGATCTGATAATAGAAGTTCCCGTTGGAACAATTGTGAAGGATGCCAGAACTGGTGAGGTAATAGCAGATCTCGATGAACCGTGGAAAGTGGTCTGTGTTGCAAGGGGTGGAAAGGGAGGAAGGGGGAATGTCCACTTCAAATCTCCCACGAGAAGAGCCCCGAGGATCGCAGAAAAGGGAGAAAAAGGAGAAAGGAGACTCATAGAGCTTGAGTTAAAGATTCTGGCAGATGCAGGACTCGTGGGATACCCGAATGTCGGAAAGAGCTCCATAATCTCGCGGCTATCGAACGCCCGCCCCAAGATAGCGAATTACCCGTTCACAACTCTGATCCCCAATCTGGGAGTTGTAAGGGTTGCCCCGGGTAAAGAGTTCGTTCTGGCAGATGTTCCAGGGCTCATAGAAGGGGCTGCAGATGGAAGGGGACTCGGGAATTTGTTTTTGAAGCATGTTGAAAGGTGCCATGTTCTCGTGCATGTTCTTGACGCTTCCGGAATGGAAGGAAGGGATCCGGTGGATGATTACTTCAGAATAAGGGAAGAGCTTGAAAAGTATTCTAAAGAGCTTGCAAAAAAGGAAGAAATTGTCGTCGCGAACAAGATAGACCTTCTATCTCTCGATGAAAGGGAAAAGCTGGGAGAACGGCTTGAAAAAGAGACTGGAAAGAAAGTTGTATTGACTTCCGCCGTGACTGGAGAAGGACTCGAAGAGCTAAAAGGAATTATATGGAGCAAGATAAGTGCTTCAAGGAAGGTTATATATGGCGGGAAGAGACCCGAGAGATTGAAGCTTCCAAGACCTGCGCCGGTTTGGAGAAAGCTGCCGCAGAAGGTGGATTTGAAGGTTGTGAAGCTAAAAGACGGAGAATATGAAGTGATCTCAGAAGCTCTGAGAGTATGGCTTGAGAGGTTCGATATAAACGAAAAGGATCAGAGATTGATGATCCTGGAGGTTTTAGAAAAGAGCGGGCTGGATGATGCTTTGAGAAAAGCGGGAGTCAGCGAGGGAGACACGGTTTATGTAGGAAGCTTTGCCTTTGAGTATGTGAAGGAGGGGTAACCTTGCGCCTGGGGATTTACGGGGGGGCTTTCAATCCCGTCCACAACGGTCACATTATAATCGCCATACAGTCACTCGAATATCTGAATTTGGACAAACTCATTATCGTCCCGACCTTCGACCCGCCGCACAGATCCTCTTCTATTCTGGCGTCTTTTGAAAAGAGATATGATTGGCTTTTGAGGGTTTTCGGAGGGATTGAGAAAATAGAGATAAGCGATTACGAGAAGGTAAAAGGCGGCAAGTCCTACACGATAGAAACGGTCAGGCATTTCAAAGAGATTTACGGGGTAAAGCCGATTTTCATAATGGGGGAAGATTCCGCGGTGAACTTTCATACATGGTACAGGTACGAAGTGCTTTTAAAAGAAGCGATTTTTGCCGTGTACCCAAGGTTTCGGAAATCGCGATACGAAGAGATTTCTCGTCTGTACCCTGATTTCATTCTGATGGATCTTCCGTTGATAGAGATCTCCGCAAGCGAGATAAGAGAAAGAGTGAGGGAAGGAAAGTCTATAAGGGGACTGATACCAAGGGAGATAGAAGAGGAGGTGATTCGGGTATTCTGCTAAGATATCTGCTCGTGTTTCTGGCCGGGATTTTCGCGGGGTGGGTTAATGTTCTTGCAGGTGGTGGCTCTTTTTTGACGCTACCCGCCCTTACCTATTCGGGTCTTGGAATCGATGTTGCAAACGGCACCAACAGGCTTGCCATCTTACTCCAAAACATCGTGGCGGTGGCAAAGTTCAGAAAGAGCGGTTTTCTGGATTTTAAGAAGGCTCTGGTGATATCGTCCATGGTTTTGGGAGGGGCGCTTCTTGGTTCCATAATAGCCGTAAGCATGCCGAAAGAGATCTTGAAGAAAACGGCGGGCTTTTTGCTTTTGGTGATTCTCTTTTTCATGATCAGGAAAAGAAAACGGCTTGTGGAAAGAGGGGAAAAGAAAAGTCTTTTTATTCGTATTCCGGCTTTTCTGGCTACCGGAGTTTACGGGGGATTCATTCAGGCAGGGGTTGGATTTTTCCTCATTTACGATTTAGTCGCTCTTGAAGGTATGGATGTTGTTCAGGCCAACGCCTATAAGGTTTTCACAATTCTCGTCTACACCGCCGCCATACTGCCGGTTTTCATACTTTCGGGAAAGTTCGATCTGATAGGAGGGCTAATACTCTCCGCTGGAAACATGATAGGAGCTTATCTTGGGACGAGAGCGGCCGTTTCAAAAGGTGCGGGATGGGTGCGCTGGGTAGTTATAATCGCCCTTGCGAGCTCTGCCACACTCTTCATACTTGGAGTTTGACTTCCTTGTACTTGGATCTGCAAGGCTTTCCGGACACGAAGAGAACGGATCCCTCGCTGGGCAAGAATATCCCCGACATTATAGTTCCATAGCCTTCTGCATGTGCACAGATGGTATCGTAAGATGGTATGAAATCCCGTCCGTGATCTTTCATTATAGTCACGGCGTCTTCCACCGTAAGCTTGTCCTTTCTCGTTAGAAGCTCCTGTGCTCTTTCGTGCCTCTCATATGAAGGCATAATTATGCTTTTTCCGCTTAGCCCTTCAGGATAGCTCTTGTCAAATGTGGCTTCTTTTTCCAGATTTAGTGGAGTCATCTCTTCCGATGTGAAGTGATTTGTCAGGACACAGTGTTTATCGATGATTTTTATAAGCTTTTTTCTGGACGGAGAGATTTCGAGGGTGTAGGCTTTGGTTTCTCTGGAAAGGAGTACATTCGCGGAATTCGGATAGTCAAAGTCTGATATGAGATCAAGTGCGCATTCAAGAGTTTCGCACTCTTCTAAAACCCGTTGAATAACCGTCGATAGAAGCGGCCCGTTTTTACCTGATTCTTGAGAAAAAACGGGTGTGTAACCCACAAAAAGGCCTTTTTCGTTCATGCCGATGAAAGATCCCGTCATAAAATCAAGCGTGAGTTCTATTGATGAAAATTTCCCCTGAGGATGGGATATCCTAAGCGTTACATTGCGCTCCATTATGTCGGGTCCGTAAAGGTTGTAAAGGACCATAGACTGCCCAGTTTTGGTCTTTTCAGGGGAGAGAAATATCAGGGTACTGGAAAAGAAAACGGGCAGATTTCCCGTAGGCTGGGCGGATTCGAAGCTGTGGAGGAATGACAGAACTCCAAGGTGGAGTTTCGCGCCGCTTGCTATCCCCCCGAACCTTTCGGCCGTTCCGGGGATGATTTCAAGAATTGGCACGAATCTTTCTATGAAGGACTTGAAAAAGCGCTTTTCGAAAAAGCCAAGAGGGACGTACCAAGGTTTGAGTTTTTTCAGAATTTTATATTGGACGAGATTTTTGTAAAGCCATGCGATGTCTTCTGCTGCCCTTTCTCCCTGCTGTTTTCCCATGTCGTCGTGAATTCCGGAGACGATGATTCGCTTCATACCCCATCCCCCCGACTGTATAATAAACCATTAAGTGGTGATTTTACCAGCGATGTTTCATAAATAATTTTTTCAGGAGGTAGGTAGCGTGAAAGTTGGAATAGTCGGAATGGCTGGAAGACCGAATGTAGGAAAGTCGAGCATAATAAACGCTATATTCGGCAGGAAAGTCGTCATCGTCACAGACAAGCCCCAAACGACGAGAAACAGGATAAATGTCATATACAACGATGGGGATAGCCAGATAGTCTTCGTCGACACTCCCGGCGTTCACAAGCCGCTTCACAGGTTCGGCGAGTTCATGGTAAAAGCAGCTGTCGCTGCCTTGAAAGGTGTGGACATAGTTTTGTTCGTCATAGACGCTACGAGGGGCTGGGGTGAGCCGGAAGACAACATAGCTTCCGTCATAAACAGATCGGATTCGAAGACGATTTTGGCCGTCAACAAAATAGACCTTGTCGACGAGAGCAAAGCGCGGCTCCTTCTTGAAGATAGCGCTTCGAAGATCAAAAATGTTCTGGCAAAGCTCGTAACTTCTGCTAAGACTGGCGAAGGAATAGCAGAGCTTCTTGCCGCTGTGAAGGAAAATCTCCCGGAAGGTGAAAAGCTCTATCCAGATGACATGCTCACCGACAGGCCGCTCTCTTTCATGGCCGCAGAGCTCATAAGGGAGAAGATTTTCCTTTTGACGAAAGAAGAAGTTCCGCATTCAACGGCCGTTATAGTAGAAGAAGTGAAGGAAAGACCCAACGGAGTCATTTACATCCGAGCGGATATCTATGTTGAGAGAAAGTCGCAAAAAGGGATCATCATCGGAAATGGCGGTCAGATGATAAAGAAGATAGGCAGCCTTGCAAGGGAAGAGCTCGAATACCTGCTTGGAAAGAAGGTTTATCTTGACCTTTTCGTGAAAGTCAAGGAGAAGTGGAGACAGAAAGATTTCATAATTCTAAACGAGATCGGAATGAGGGATGAGATAGAATGAAAGAAGACGCGGCTCCCTTGATACACAAAGCTCTTTTGAGCGGTGACATAGAAGGTGCGAAGGAAAGGCTCTTTGATGCGCTAAAGGGCGAAAAGACTTCTTCAACAGGCATTACAAAAACATCTTCCATTCTGAAACTCTCAAGGAGCTTCGCAACCCTTTTGAAAGATTCACCGATCGATGTGGGGGTTTTGAAGAGCTTTTGGGAAATTTCCTTGAAAGATATGGAGCATCAGGTATTTGGCGTTATGACAGGAAGGGAGATAAGGCTCTTTTTAATAGGGGCTTTTTCAAGGCTCATAGGGCGGAAAAACGGATATGTTCACAGCTTTTTGGAGGCTGCGGCGCCCCTTGTCATGGATTGGGAGACATGCGACCAGATGGCGATGAAGGTAATAGCGCCCTTGATTTTGAAAGGCGATGATCGAATATGGGAGCTTCTTGAAACCTGGGCGAAAAGCAAATATCCATGGACTGCGCGCCTTCCGGTTGCAACTTTTCCGCCGCTCATCAGGAAAA
The DNA here is from genome assembly GCA_026993805.1 of Thermotogaceae bacterium. Classification (GTDB taxonomy): domain Bacteria; phylum Thermotogota; class Thermotogae; order Thermotogales; family Thermotogaceae; genus JALWSA01. The sequence continues at coordinate 43,596 of JALWSA010000049.1, forward strand.
ACCCCGAGCTTGCAGAAAGGCTTTTGAAATATGTAAAGATGCATATGAACAGAAAAGAGCCGGCTTTGAAAAAGGCAGTCGAGTGGGCGATAAACGAGTACTATAAAAACCGCCCGCAGGAGTGCAGGCGGTTTTTAAGCAAACTGGACAGCCCAAGGGCAAAGCGCTTTTTGGAGAAATTCTCAAAGTAGACGCTATTTCAGGTCTATCTTCACCGGAACCAGGGTGGCGAATTTTTTCTTTTCGGGATCGTAGCTCCTTAGAATTTCCGTCTGTGAGCATCGTTCTGGTACCACTATATCGAGGACGAAAGGTGCAAAATCTCCCGCGTCCTTCGGGTATCTGCCCAGTGTCCACTGACCTGCCTGCGGCGTCACGGGCCTGAAGTGATCCGGTCCGTAACCATCCTGCGATCCTATTATGAAATAAGCGTATATCGGGTTTTTCTCCACAACCAAGCACTTTTTGAACACGATCACATTTACCAGCTTTTCTCCTGGATCTGCTTCAACTCTTACACATCCCGGTTTCTCTTCTCCTTCAGATGTCGCCAGAACTTGTCCGTAACTCGGCCATCCTGCAGCTTTTACGAAGTAATCCCACGGATGATCCGGATCGAACTGCACCCTTGCACCTTCCTTGTAAGTATCAGTCCTTCCCCCATCTTTTGTGTCAAGGTATATGTTTATGAGCTGGTGAGAGAAACCTTTGGGCGCGTTCCACGGGTTTGTCATCTCGGCGAAGTAAAACTGAAAGACATAGGCTTCGTCGTTTTCAAGGACATTCACCTTCAGTAGATCGAAAAGACCGTGATATGGCTTAAAAGCGGGATCTTTGGGGTATGTGTAAAATCCGGGGCCGTGTTCATCGCCTTCGGGATCGAGAAAAGTCGCAACGAGCTTTCCAGAGACTACCGCCGGGATCTGAACAGCCGCAGGACCAAGATCTGGGGCAAAGTCCACATCTTTCGTGCCAACGGAAGCCACCACCGCTATATTGAACTGCTCGCCGCTCTTCACTCCAAGGAAATCGTAGGGAAGCTCGAATTCCACCACATCGCCTATGGTAGCTTTTGCTTTCGAAGTCGTCAGTATCCATTTGTCTTTTCCATTTGCGAGGAAGGAGCTCACCTTCTTCCTTTTAGCCCAAAATTTGAAATTCACGCTTACCATGTGAGAGAGCGCAAAACCAAGCGGTGTTATCTCATCCTTTGAATACTTGGTCTTTGCGTTAAAGCTCTTGGCGTGCGGACTGTCCATGTAAACCTGTACCTTCAGGCTCTTTCCAAGGTACTCTCTTGCCGGCCTGTCAAGAACTGCGGCGATATAAACGCCGTTGTCTCCCCTTCCTATGTATACCTTTCTCAGCACATTTGCGTCGCTTTCATCGTCAAAGAGTGCCGTTTTTCTTTCATCTTCGCTCAGCTTTCCGTCAAGCTCGTAGTTCACTTTTCTTATCGTTCCATTTGTGGGAGCCGCAGGCTTTTTGTTTGGAACAAAGAGATAAGATGGTATCTCTGACTTTTGATAGCCAGCAAGCTCGTAGATTTTAACGAGAAGCGATTTGAACTGCATGTCAAACAAGACTTCGTTGTTTCCAGCGTCCTGATCATCACCGTACCACCAGAACCAGTCGCTCCCTTCAGCCGCGTAAAGAACATCCATAGCGAGCTTTCGTGTTTTCTCGTCCATACTTGGCAGAGCTTTCATCAGAGCTTCCCTTGCCGCTTTAAGCCGCTCCCAAGCCTGATTCTCTTCTTTTTCACCTATCCATGTATCAAGACTTCCGCCTGCCCAGGAACCCGTTGCAAGAAACCGGAGCGAAGCCTTAACCCCGTATTTTTCGAGATACTCGCTTGGCGTAACGAGCTCGATGTAGGGATCTTGTGAAAGGCGTTTGTAAAGGAGTTTTCTGAAATCGTTCCCATTGTTTGGATAGTGTTCCCATGCGTTCTCTCCATCGAGCGCAACGGTCACGATCAGATCTCCCGAATCGTTCAGTCTCTGATACTCATGGAGCGCGGATATGAAGTCATCGACAGCTTCTTCTGCACTCATCTGGGAATATTTAAAAGAAATCCTGTTGGAAAGATCCATATCCCGGAAAAAGACAACGATAGAGCCTTCGGGGGTCTGGAGAAGATAAGGCCTGAAAAGTGCTCTTTTATCCGATATAGAGACTCCCGACTTTTGCAGAATTGTCTGGTCGGTGACAAACCACTTCACTCCCGCTTTTGCCATTAGCTCTGCGGCTTCCATCGATACGGCTTCTTCAGATGGCCACATTCCCTCAGGGGCTTTTCCAAAGACCTTCTTGAAATACTCAATCGCGCTTTCAATCTGACCGAGCGCATCTTGCTTCCATCCCATCTGCACCAGAAGCGGCAGTATCGGATGGTACTTCGGAGAAGTTATGAGCTCCACCTTGCCTTCTTTCCAGAGCTTTTTGTATTTCTTGACGATCTTTCCAAGAAGCTCTTTGTGCTTTTCAAGAATATACAAAAGGTCGTCTCTTGTGTAATGTTCTTTGCCTTGCAAGGACGCAAGCCGCTCGTCTGCCTTTATGTAGTCTATGTTTATCCAGTAAAGGTTCCAGCACACCTTTAGGT